>CALHLB010000107.1 GCA_938034375.1 uncultured Alphaproteobacteria bacterium
TGATCGTAAGATCGCTTGTCTCCAAAATGCGCAGTGCTTCGCGTTTAAATTCTTCCGTAAATTCTCGTTGTTTCATCAAAACCTCCTGATAAATAAAACTTATCAAAAAGTCTCTCCATTAAAACAGGGTAAGTCCAGTTCGGTAATCGACCCCGGCAAGACGCTCGATCCAGTTCTCTTTCCCAGCAAGCTGCTGAAGAGTTTTTGGAACCCGCCTACGCAGCTTTCAACCCTTGTTATCTTTGCTCAGATACTGTTGTTTAGGCATGTCGTTCATACCTAATGTGTACCACTTTTCAAGAAAAACCCTTTGAAAACCAATGGTTTTCAGCAATATCAATGAGTTATGGGAAATTTGGTAGCGGGAGAGGGACTTGAACCCCCGACACGTGGATTATGATTCCACTGCTCTAACCACCTGAGCTACCCCGCCATTATCAACCTTGCTATCAAATGATGATAATCGTTGAGATGGGCATATAATGTTTCAATTGGCTTTCTGTCAATATGAAAAGTTGACTTTTTGATTCCAGCCCTGAAAACCTAATTCCAAAGCCAGGCTGCACCGCGCACGCCAGAACTGTCACCATATTTTGCAATTTTAAACTTTGTCATTAAATGGTCTGAAAAAATATATGGCCCCAAGGCGGGGCGAATATCTTTACAAAGGGTTTTGATATTTGACATGCCACCGCCAAAAACCACACAATCGGGATCGATAATATTGATTAATATACTTAAAGCGCGCGCTAGGCGGTCAAGGTAACGTTGATAAGTACGTTTTGAAAGGTCATTTTCGAGCGCCAGAATTGACGGTGTATCAAGACGGTTTTTTTCACCCAATAGGCTTTCATAATCTCGCTTGAAAGCTGGACCGGATAAATAGGTTTCCACGCATCCATGTTTTCCGCACCAACAGGGATGGCCTGGAAGTTCCTGCTCATGCATGGGGGAAAGGGTCGTGTGGCCAAATTCCCCTGCAATTGCATTCGCCCCAATATGTGGTTTGCCTGAAAATGCAAGGCCTGCCCCACAGCCCGTACCCAGTATAATGCCAAGAACACAGGCATGCCCTTTACCTGCGCCATCAATGGTTTCTGATACGGCGAAACAATTGGCATCATTTTGAATTCGTATGGGGCGCGAAAGCGCGGCTTCCATATCTTGTAATAAAGGCTTGCCATTTAACCATGTGGAATTTGCATTTTTTACCAAATCACTTTGTGGGGAAATTGTGCCTGGAATACCAATACCAAGCGTTCCTTTAACAGAAAGCCTCTTTTCAGCTTCTTCAACAAGACTTTTTGCAGCTGCAATACAAGCTTGATAATTTTGTTGCGGGGTCGCGATACGCTTTTTGAACAATGTTTCACCGCCTCTTCCAAGGGCGATGATCTCCATTTTGGTCCCTCCCCAGTCAATACCTAAACGAATGCTTCTTTCTGCCATAAGATCATTATGAGGATATGGTTAACAAGTTTGTCATCGCATCTTCGATGGCTAATGACTTTTCTGCCCGTTTAATCCAGCCTCCCCCCAAAACACGTGTATTATCTGTTTCATCCTGGTAAAACACACAAGCCTGGCCGGGGGAAACGCCAGCTTCTCCTTTTAACAGAACGACTTTAACGCCTTCATGATCTTTAAAAAGATGGGCTGGTTCTGGCGGCCGAGTAGAACGCACTTTTACAAATAGCTCAAGCGGATTTTGTACTGTAAACGCCTCAAGATCGGTGTCGCCAAGCCAATTAGTATCACGCAATAAAATTTTTTGTGTTATTAAAGCTTCTTGCGGACCCACAATCACAGCATTATTAACTGTATCAAGCTTAACCACATAAAGTGGATTTCCTGTAGCCACACCAAGACCGCGCCGTTGCCCAATGGTGTAGTGGATAATGCCATTGTGACGGCCAAGCTTACGACCATCCAAATGCAAAATATCCCCTTCAATAGCTGCATTGGGACGTAATTTTAAAATGAGGTCGGCATATTTTCCCTCAGGTACAAAACAAATATCCTGGCTATCAGACTTTTCTGCCACTATAAGACCATAACGATGCGCCAACGCCCGTGTTTCATCTTTCGTGAGATGGCCAAGAGGAAAACGCAAATAATCGACTTGCTCTTGTGTTGTAGCGAAAAGAAAATAGCTTTGATCACGCGCGAGGTCCTGTGGGCGAAAAAGACCATAATGTCCCTTATCCCCCTTAGCAGGCCTGGAAGTAATATAATGGCCCGTTGCAAGAAGATCTGCTCCAAGTTCTTTTGCTGTTGTCAAAAGATCTTTAAATTTAACCGTCTGGTTACAGGAAATGCAAGGAACAGGTGTTTCACCACGTAAATAACTATCTGCAAAATCATCAATGACAGAATCTCGAAAACGGCTTTCATAATCGAGTACATAATGAGGAATGCCAAGACTTTCAGCAACACGGCGGGCGTCATGAATGTCCTGGCCTGCACAGCAAGCCCCCTTTTTTTGAATAGCAGCACCATGGTCGTAAAGCTGTAAGGTAATGCCAATAACTTCGTACCCTTCTTCATGCAGCATGGCTGCGACAACAGATGAATCAACCCCTCCCGACATGGCGACCACCACGCGGGTTTTTTCCGGCTTTTTATCAAGGCCAAGGCTGTTTTTCATCACTTTGTCCATTACTGCTCGATTAACAAGACTTTTACGCCCGTCCTCTCTATCGGTCAACTCAATTAGCCTGTTTAACAAATGCAGCAAGTTAACCATTTTAACGAACCTATGCAGCCCGCTAAATGAAAAAGAAAAGGCGGTCATATTTGCCTGTCCGGCAGAAATTACCTAGTACACATGATCTTAGCCCTCAAGAAAAACCTATTAACTATTTGTTTTTATTTAATTTAAAAAGTTGGCCCCATCTTTGCATGTAGATTGATAGGTAATTATTTTTTTGAGTGAAAAGTGTGACACAGTTTCTAGGATTTGTAACATCAGTCAATTTAAACGTTTCTTCTGCGGAAGGAACGGGAGGGCTATTTGCCCGTTCTACCCCAAATGGACAAAGTGCTTCATCAAATAATGATGGCGGAGAAAGTGCTTTTTCCAGTTTTTTAGAGGCAGGTACCGCGCAAGGCGCTATTGGAACGCCGGATAATGTAACAGATGTAAGCCAGATTGCGCTGCAAAGAAGCGCCCAAACATCTATCGACTTCAATAATTTGGCACAAGGTAGCTTTGCTGAAGAATTTACCGCAGATGTGGTAGATCTCCCTCTTTCATCCTTTGAAACAGAGCCGACAACACAACAAATTCCCTTTTCTCAAAACGACTTGAGAAATGATCTAATCAACCTTGAAACTGTCGAAGAGGGTCTAATTGAAAATAGTCAAACGCCCTCTTTATTGCCTTTACGTGATGCAGAAATACCCAATAATGGATTTGTCCGTACTGAAGGCTCCTCATCGCGATTATTAACGTTAACCTCCCTATCGGACCCGGAAGGCGAAATTTTTGCAGCCCTGCAAGCAGAGGGAATTCCCGCCCAACAACAAGAAAACGCGGTTCTTTTACCTTTAGAAATTAATATTGAAGCAGTGCCAGATGATTTTGATGGGCTAATAACAGAGACAACCAATAATAGATCCACCTTTGCACCAACTCTTGCTTTTCCAACGGAATTCCAAAATCAAATTACACGTATTTTAGAGACGACAACACAAATACTTGATAATCAAGAAGGCTTAAGCTCCCCTTTAAATAATCTGGAATCCATAGAACCGACTGTTCTATTATCACAGCTTTCCAATGCCAATAGTCTCGATGCTTTCAATCTTGATTCTAATGCAGCAAATAACTCTTTTGATGCTTTAAGCACTCCTCTAACAACGCGTGAGCGTGAAGCATTTTTCAATCAGTTTGCACAGGAACTCGGTTTAGAAGGACTGAATTCTGTTTCCGTTGAAGATGTTTTCAATTTCAATCTAGGTGCATTTAATCTCGATGCAAATGGCACAATCGATGCGGTTTTACCCGAAACTCAGGTACTTCTCTCCTCTAATCCCTTCAACATATCATCCCCTGTTGAAGGAAGCGAAGCCAATGGAACACAGGGTGTTTTTCCTGATCCATTGTTAACAGCGCCCGCCAATGGTGCAGAAAGCCTGCTGGATGGTGAAGGACTTTCCACCAGCACATCACAACAAGAACTGAGTGATGACCAGGCAGAACCCCTTTCAAGAAATGATAATGAAGGTTCTGGAACACGTTTAGAGACAGAAAGTCTTGTTGTTCTGCCCTTGGTTGGCGCTGTCAATGTTTCGCAACGTTCTGGTTTTGAAACTTTAGTGGAAACCCCGCAAAATCGACCTATTGTAAATGATGGCGTTGAAAATGCTTTATTACAATCTTCCTCGATTTTACAAACAGGGCAGATTGAACAAGCCAATTTAGAGGTGAATTTAAAGGCTGGTTTGAAAGGCGATGACACCTTAAGCGAGCTTGGAATAAGCGATAATGTGAGAGCTGCACCTATTAGCGATAATTCAGATGGCCAGCGCCAGCAAACACCTAATTTGGATGCAACATTTAATATTCAACAAGATCCTGCTGCTCAAAATCCTGTAACTGGAGATACCCTTGAAACGCTCATCCCTGTTAGCAGTTCCATCAATTCTGAATCTCAACTTGATATAAGGGATACTCTTGAGGGTATAGACTCTACAACCGAAACCGATGTTGTCGCGGCTTCATCAACACCAGTCAATACACAAACCCTTGCATTGAATCCGGCAGCAACAACTGAATCATTATCTCAAAACACGTTTTCAACACGTCCAGTTGAACAAAGCATCCTGAATCAAGCCGCGACTGCCCCTTCCAGTGCCGCCCCTCTTAATACCAACGCAACACCACTTGAATTGACACAAGGCCAAAGTGATAGTTTAGGAAATCTTGCAGGGGCAATTTTAAGGTCGAATACAGGCCCTTCTCTAGAAGGAGTACCTTCTAACAATACATTACCGGTTAATAATTCAGTCAATGCCGCCTCTTTACTAACTGGCCAAAACAATAATTCTTTCTCAGACCAACAAGGCCGTAATTTAGCAAACCAGCAAGGGGGCAATCCCTTAGCTGCCAATCAGTCAGGCAATGAAGCAGAGCTTACAAGACATTTGAATAACTTAGCCAATGAACAAGGAAGCGAAAACAGATCATTCCAGCAATTGGCACAAAGTTCAACGCAAAATCTGGCACAAAACGCACTAACGGGAGAGGCTTTCACAGGCGCTCGTCAAATTTCAAAAATCCTAGGCCAATCTTTAACGGATGGCTTGCCCATTTCACAAATAACGCCTCAAGGTCTCTCTATTCAGCAACCATCTCTTTCATCAAATTTACAACCACAGATACAATTTTCGGCATCTTCCTTGCCAGATCAGACATTACCATCTTTGAGCGCCCAAATTGCACGCAATAGTGCTGGAGGCCAAAACGGCTTCACAATTCAACTTAACCCATCGGAGCTTGGGCGTGTTGATGTACGGCTCATCTCCGGTGAGGATGGAACGCTAACGGCGCGCATTCAGGTAGAGCAGGCAGAAACGCTTGATCTTTTTCAGAGAGATGTGCGCGGCCTAGAAAGAGCTTTGCAGCAATCTGGTTTACGCCTTTCTGAAGCCGGCATTGATTTATCGCTGCGCGATAATGGCAGCCAAAATAATAATGGCAATGCCAATCAACAAAACGCTTCCGGTGAGGCAGGGGAACATAATAACTCGCGAAATAATCGCGATGATCAACAAAATCCGAATAAAAATAACCTTACCCCAAGCAATCGTCTTCTTGTAGACGATATTGCCTCTGAGGTTCCCGATGCTTTGGTGAAAACGCTTTATGCCGGTTTTTCATCTGGCCAGTTAAATATCGAGGTATAAACCATGGTTGATACAATCACATCAGGAATTGGCGGCATTAATAACAGTGCTGCACTACCTTCCAGTAACAGTCGCCAGGAATTAGTTGAAAATTTTGATACATTTTTGCAATTACTGGTCGCACAAATTCAAAACCAAGACCCAACAGATCCGGTTGAAACAGAAACATTCACCAACCAGCTCGTACAATTTTCAGAACTAGAACAGTCCATTCAGTCCAATGACAATCTGGAGACAATTTTAACATCGATTGAAAGTCAAAATGCTGCTAATATTGTGTCCTATATCGGGCAAACGGTCAATGCTTTTGGGTCAACCAGCACGTTGAGAAATGGCGAAGCGCTTTTTGATCTGCAAGCAGCAGGCGATGCCGTTGACGCAGAAATTTCAATCCGTGACAATCTGGGCATCCTGGTTTTTCAAACAAATAGACCCCTAGAGCAAGGCAGTAACCAGTTCGTTTATGATGGGAGTGGTCCTAATAACGTACAATTCCCCGATGGGCAAGAATTTACCATTAATGTTGTTGCTGTTGACGCCAATGGCAGCCCGGTAAATGTAAGATCTGCTGTTAATGGTGTTGTTGATGGTGTGGACTTTTCAGGGTCTACACCCAATTTGCTAGTTGATGGACGCACAATCCCCGTTACATCTGTTCAATCGGTAAGCCAGACTTTCTAGAGCGTGTTTTCCATAAGTGAATTCACTTATGGGATAAAAACTCGCGTAAGAATAAAGGCTTAGCGCATAAAAAATGAATTTATAAAAATGCATCATGCGCTAGGGTCAGGACCTATTAATTAACTGATGGTTGATTATGCGGCGTATCAAGCACCAATTTCATTGCTTCATTCTTCTTATTCACCTCAAGCCGCCTGTTATCCAGATTACCTAATGTATGGGAGGAGTTTCAACTCTATCAAGTTGAATTCCAGTAATTTCTGATTTTCCAATTAAGATCGCGATATATTGCGAGACGGCTTTCGACCAGGTTTTAGCCTCAAGCCACGCCTGCAAACGATCCTTAATGGTTTCAAATGGCAAAATTTCGCCTTCTATTTTACGGTCAAGCGCAATAATGTGATAGCCATATCGTGTTTTTACAGGTTTAACGGCAATCGTGCCAACAGGTATTTCAATTAGCGCCGCTTCAAATTCTGCAACTGTGGTACCAGAACTTACTTGCCCTAAATTACCATCATTTTTCGCTGAAGGACACAAGGATATTTCGCGGGCCAGTTTGCCAAATTTTTCTGGCGCATCTGATAAGGTTGATATCAGACTATTTGCTTTTTCCAGAGCATCTTCCCAAGCCTTTTTTTCAGCATTTTTGACTGCGACAAGAATATGGCGAACTTCAAAAATGGTTGCAGACTTACAACGATCCAGGTTGTTATCATAAAATTTTTTACATTCGGCATCATCTGCTTTTGGTACTTTGATTTCTTTATCAATCAAAATACGGATAGCTGAATCTTTTCTCGTTTCCTGTCGTCCATTCTCGTCACAAATAGGTAAAGACTTAATATTTTTGAGTTTGGCTTCTTGCCAAAGAAGCTCTCTTATCACCAACGCTTGTACAGCTTCAGCTAGTGCTTTACCGGGTGTGCTTGCAGTGTGATTTTGTGCTTCAGTTAAAATATCAACCTCTTTAATTGCGACACCATTAACACTGATATCTGAGAAAACCGGTTTCGGTTTTGATGGAATTTTAGTGTCTGGCTCTTGATATGTTGAATAGCCTTTTTGGGCCTCTCCATTTGGTGCTGTAATTTTGTTATGAAGAACGATAGTCATTCAGTTTATCCCCATTTTAGATCCACCAGACGCCTTACTTGAATTTCTTTGACGAACAATCTGATAACCCGGCCTCCAAAAATAACGCACCGGCACCGATAGCATGTGTACAAGGCGCGTGAATGGGAAAGCAAGCAAGATTGTTAGCCCTAAGAACAGGTGCAATTTAAAGATGATGGAGACATCTGCAATATAACTTGCAGCAGAAAAATCAAAGGTGAAAATCCCTTGTGCCCATGACATAAATTTCACCATTTCATGACCATCAAGATGCTGCATGGAAACAGGGATTGTCATTAAACCCAATAATAGCTGAAGCCATAATAAGACGATGATCAAAGTATCTGATGAGCTGGATGTAGCGCGAATACGGGCATCGAATAAACGCCTGTGAACCAGCAGTGTTGCGCCAATAATTGCAATAATACCTGCAGTACCACTGGCAATGATAGCGAGCAATTGCTTTACCCCGTGGCTCATACCCAATGCATCGAAAATTTCAATGGGCGTTAGTAGACCAACAAGATGCCCAAAGAAGATGACAATCACACCCACATGAAACAGGACAGACCCCCAAACCAATTGCTTGCGCCTGAGAAATTGGGAAGAACCCGCACGCCAAGAATAAGGCTCTTTATCGTAGCGTATAACGCTTCCTAATATGAGTACGGCCAGCGCAATGTAAGGATAAATCCCAAAGAGCATTGTATTTAGATATTCAGGCATGATTACACCTCCTGCATGGAATGTGATTGGGTGGACACCAGATCAGCGGCTTTACGTTTCGCTGCCCGCATTTGTGTGCGTAGACGATCAGGACCGCAAGCCGCCTCTCCAGCATTGCCGCCAAAGGTGATGGCTTCTTCTTCCCAAATCTGATCAATCGCCTCCAAGTCATCTGGATTATCCTCCGGATTACTCAAAAGTTCATCGACTAATTTTTCATTTGGTTTCTGCTTTGAAATGTCCTGCAAAATATCGAAAATACCAGCATAAACGGAAGCGCGCTTTTTAAGTCGTTCACTTAACGCTGCATAGATATGCGCTGTTTGTCCAAGCAAATCTTCAATCTCAGATGCAGGCCTTGTTGACACAAACTCTAAAAAGAGCGGTAAATAATCAGGAAGCTCTTTCGCATCTACTTCAAAACCGTTGTCCTCATACATTTGCATAAGATCAACCATTGCCTGCCCACGGTCGCGGCTTTCTCCGTGAACATGTTCAAATAAATGTAAAGATGCTGTGCGTGTGCGGTCAAACAAATGGACTTACCCTGTTTTAATGGAGAGACTTTTTGATAAGTTTTATTTATCAGGAGGTTTTGATGAAACAACGAGAATTTACGGAAGAATTTAAACGCGAAGCACTGCGCATTTTGGAGACAAGCGATCTTACGATCAAA
>CALHLB010000108.1 GCA_938034375.1 uncultured Alphaproteobacteria bacterium
TCGATCGTATGGCCAAACTCATTCTGGCAATGATAGCTGCTTCAAAAAGCGTATCAAACCGTTGAAAAACCCAATTATCGCAAGCTTTAAGAATAGCGCGATGAAAAGCAACATCAACTCTCACCCTTTCTTGTGCCTTCTGGCTACCCCCTTCATTCATCGAGCGCTCAATAGCTTCATAGCACTCCTGTATTTCTTTAATATGGAAGGGTTTAGCCCGCGCGGCCGCCATTGCCGTCACTTCAGGCTCAATCAAGGCTCTTGCTTCAATCAACGATTCGTAAAAATCAGCATCAAGACCATATTCCAGTAAAGCTTGTAAAATATAGGGATTAAATCTGTCCCAATTTTCCCTTGGGCAGATTTTACCGCCAACACGAGGGCCTGTTTCAACAAGCCCCAAGCGAACAAGCTCCTGCACTACTTCACGAATAACGGTGCGACTAACACAAAATTCATCACAAAGCTGTTGCTCTGTTGGCAGGTAATCACCTATCGGAACACAACCACTCACAATCCTGTCAACAAGCTGGCGAATAACAGGCACACATTTACCGCCCTTACTTTTTGAGGTCAATAAAGAGCAAGCCTCTATATTATTTGCAAACCAGTCCAAAGTCATAATTGGTATTCCGTTTCATCTCTCACTTAAAGCCTAACGGACAATATCATGAAGTACCAGTTCATTTTGTTGGGTTGCAGGAATAACAGCCCCCGTAAGATGGCGGTGATAGGCCGCATCAATTGTTTTAAACATTTCATAGACCGTAAAACGTTTGGAAACCTGTTGATGAAGCTTGATTGCCTGCTGTTTCTTATTTTCAGGATTTTGCAAATAATCCAGAAAAGCAGTTGCCATGACATTGGCATCTCCAGGAGGTAAAAGATGGTGAGCCTGATTGGTAAATATTTCAGGGATACCACCAACTTTTGTTGCCAGAAGCGGCACCTGCGCCCCTATAGCTTCCAATACAATATAAGGCATAGCCTCCGCTCTGGATGGCACAACAAGGATTTTACCACGTTGAAAAACCTCCCGAATGGGCATCGGGTCAAAAAACGTTATAATATCCTTTAGGCCACGTTTTCTAACTTGATCTTCATAACGCGCGCGATCTTCCCCATCGCCTATCATTTCTGCGCTTAGATCCCCTGTATGACGTGCTTTTGCGATTTCAATTGCATCAATGAAAAGATCCCCCCCTTTCAAATCCCGCATTTGACCTGCAAAAACGAAATCTGCTGCATTGGAAAAAGGCTCAACAGGAATAAATTCTTCGTCCATTAATCCATTATAGGCAATAGACCACGGCCTTGTAAGTCTTCCAACTTTCTTTTTAAAAGCTTCAACTTCATAACCTGCAACAAAAATAAACTCACTGGTAAACCGCGCCAGAAAGCTTTCAACAGCAAAATAAACCCTGCCTTGTGGCGTTTTTGGATTATAGTGTAAGCTGCCCCCATGCGGTGAATAAATGCTTACAATAGGCGGTCTACCTTGTCGTTTTCTTTTAGCAGAAACCCAAAATGCTGCTAACCGCCCATAAACACCCCCCTTGGCGCCATGGCAATGAACAACATCGGCATCGATTGCATTTAAAAGCTGATATACCTGTTTTAAAACTCTGAAATCTGAGAGAGAGGCTTGGCGGCTCATTGGCAGCTTAACAACCCCCAAAGCCAAATAAGGCTTTAATGCTGCGAGTTTTTCCTCTTCAAAAGCACCCCCTGTCAAACTATCACATATAAGCCCTACCTTATGGCCTTTCGCACTTTGATAACGAATAAGGTCTGCAATATGGCGAAAAATCCCTCCAACAGTTGATCGCACACAATGAATAATGACCAGATCTTTATCTTGTAAATTCTGCTTTTTTTCAAAATGCTTGCTTTTCATCAACAAAACCCTTCCAATTCAGAATAACCATAGTCATTCCACCTTAAAAAGGGTTACCACTTATGCAAAATAAACTGCCTAATTCCTCAAAGAGTCAATAAATACTTAAAAACGCATTTATTCAGTCTTTTTGTTGGCGTTACTTTCCAAAACACAAGCTAAAAGCCCCATAACAACTGCAAGTATGAAGCAAAACGGCACGATATTATAAAATGTTACAAACTTGGTAACACTGCTTGCAAGATCATCAAATAAGAAAAGGGGTGACAATAAAGAAATTGAAGCAAATATAAAAAAACAGAGGCAAAGCCGGATATTGCCAGAAAAACCGCCTTTTAAACCCTTATCATCCGAATAATTATTTATCATCGCACACCTCTGTCCAAAAACCTTTCCAGACCACCGCTCCATTAAGAAAGGCGCCTGGCAGGGAAGAAAACCAGACGCCAGTCTTTAACGAAAAGGTTAGAAAAGTGTCACCAAGGGCTCAAAAAATATCTTTGGGAGATAAAAGACACATCTACTTGGCGATACATCACCTGTTTCTTAAGGACTTCAACGCAACTAAGGCTCTAAAATAGCAATCAAATGCAAACTAAACGACAACCATCGTTTTATTTTAAATAGCCTACGCTTTTAATACTATCACGATTATCTCTAACAAAGCAGACTTGACATGAAACATCCACATTTTCTTAAAAGCCCCAAATATATCAAAAGACTATCATCCCTTAAGAAGCATTGAATAGGCTGATAAAGTATCAGACCAGTTAAAGTCCTCTGCAATAAAGGAACGGGGAGAGGAAATATCCTTATCTTTCAAAATTTCAAGTAATGTGATTGCCAGCTCTTCAGGGTCTTCCGGCTCGACTACGCGGCCAATATCCGGGCAAACAGCATCACGAACAGAACCAACATCCGTTGCAACGACAGGAATACCGCAGGCCTGCGCTTCCAAAACAACAAGGGGCAAACCAGCCGCTCTGGCCGGAAAACATGCAATATCAAAGGCTGAATAAACCATGGAAACGTCATCAATATGACCAAGAAACATAACCTGATGAGAAACACCTAATTTTTCTGCTTTTGTTTGCATAAATCTTTTGGCTTTTCCCTCGCCGACAAAAACACATATTACGCCATCAGGAAGCCCTGTCATTGCTTCAAGCAACACATCTTGACCATTCACTTTTTCCAAACTTCCCACACAACCAATCACAGGCGCATTGGCAGGGATATTCCATTTTTCACGCATTTCCTCTTTGTTACGCGGTATAAATTTTTTCAAATCAACACCGGAAGAAATAACTTTAACATTTTTTGAATTCGTCAAAGAGGCAATAGTATCTGCCATTGTCAAGGAAACGCCAATAATTTTGGGACGCGCAATTGAACAGGCCCCTTTTGTTAAAAGTTTATGGCGGGGTTGGTCATAATGCCAAACATTATACTCAACGTGGGCAATAACAGGAACCTGCGCCAAGCGTGCGGCAACCCCCCCATAAATAAGAGGGCCAATATGATGCGTAATGACAGCCTTTGGCTTTAATTTTTTAAAGGTTGCGTGAAGTTTAAAAAACAACGCAGGATTAAAACCCTGTTTTTTACCAAATCCTTTTATTTTTCCAGAATTTTTTTCCAAGGACGGCCAAGATTCAATGATTTGCTGGTGTGTCCCTTCAAGACTGAAAATACTATTTTCACCTGGCAATTGCTCTGCAAGATCACATACTTGCACCTGGAGGCCACCCGTTGCCATATTATCAACAACGTGAATTGTCTTTGACTTATCCCGCATAATTTTTGCCTCAAAAATCGTAAGTTGGAACAAGAATAATTAGTCACCTTTAAAAAGCCGTTACATTTTAAAAAAACGATAATCTTATTTCACAATGATCAATTTTTTTGCTGCTCTGGTAATGCCAGTATAAAGCCAACGCCTGTTTTGTTCTTTAAAAGCCCAACTTTCATCAAACAAAACCACATCATCCCATTGCGATCCTTGGCTTTTATGAACTGTGAGCGCATAGCCAAAATCAAATTCATCAGACCGGCGCCTTTTATTATAGTCCATTTTTTCATACTCTCCCTTGAAAAATTCAGGAGCGATAGAAACAGCAACTTTTTTAGCAAAAAGGTCATCTTCTGGCTCTACATCCAGCCTTAAAAATCCCTTTTTCGGGCTTTTCAAAGAAGAAATGCGCCATGTACCACCATTAAGAAGCCCTTTTTTACGGTCATTCCTCAAACAGACTAGTTTTTCCCCCACGGCCGGTCGCCAGTCCTTATAACCAAACAATTCCCGAATTCGGTTATTATAAGCTCTGCGTGTCTTATTCATTCCTACAAGAACCTGATCTGTAGCCATTATTTTTTCAGCATCAATGTTTTGACGGTCTACAATCTGGCAATCACCATAATTTCCATAAACAATCTCCCGCCCTTCCCGTACATCCATAGAGAGTTTGACAATCGGATTATCGCGCGCCTGGCGATGAACTTCAGTGAGCATGATATCAGGCTCATGATCGGTAAAAAAACCACCTCCTTTAACAGGCGGAAGTTGAGCAGGATCCCCCAAAACAAGCACAGGAACCCCAAATGACAAGAGATCTTTGCCCAATTCCTCATCCACCATTGAACATTCATCAATAATAATAAGGTCTGCATCAGAGGCAGGCGCATCTCTGCGAAGAGCGAAAAGCGGCTGCTCTCCCTCTTCTTCATTCTCTTCACTAACACCGGCAGGACGATAGATAAGGGAATGAAGCGTTGAAGCTCCCTCACATCCTTTTTGACGTAAAACATGGGCAGCTTTTCCGGTAAAGGCCCCAAAAACCACACTCCCATCAACATTTTCTGCCAAATGTCTTGCTAGGGTCGTTTTACCAGTACCCGCATAGCCAAATAGACGAAATACCTGTCTGTCGCGTGTTTTTAACCACTCGGCAGCTTCCATGAGCGCATTATCTTGTTGCTTTGACCATTTCATAAAGCTGTTGTGGCTATTTTATAGAATTTCAGCAAGAAAAAACTTTCAGACCACACAGATTTTAGAGCGTCAAAATATTGTCATAATAATATCAAAATTCATGTCTCGCCAAATGGAAAAAACTCCCCTATAGTATTGTTACCTGTTTTGACAGCCTGACGACCAAGACTGCCGACCAAGACTGACTGATGACATTCACTTTCTATTCGCCTGCCTTGCAATATCACGAACAAAACAAGGTTTTTAAGCACCCTTAAAGGTGTAGGCCATATGAAATAATGGAGTTATAAATGGCAACTGGTACAGTGAAATGGTTCAACGCAACTAAAGGTTATGGATTCGTTCAGCCTGATGACGGCGGAGCAGATGTGTTTGTGCACATTTCAGCCGTTGAACGCGCGGGGCTTTCAACGCTCAACGATGGTCAAAAGGTTGAGTTTGAGCTAGAAGAAAGACGCGGCAAAACAAATGCCAATGATTTAAAGCTCATTGACTAAATCAAAATTTAAAAGCGCCGTAAGGCGCTTTTTTTTATACCTGTATTTTTCATTAAACTCGCCTCACTCAAAACCATATTCTAATCGTAAAGCGTAAG
>CALHLB010000109.1 GCA_938034375.1 uncultured Alphaproteobacteria bacterium
AAGTGAATTCACTTATGGGAAACACGCTATAGAATAGAATTTGTAGGCAAAACCCTGTCTGGTGGTCTTTCACCAGCTGTGAAAATCTGTATATTGATTATCACTTTTTCCCCCATATCAAGGCGGCTTTCCAGCGTAGCAGATGCTAGATGAGGAATGAGAACAACTTTGTGATTTCGGGCCAAAGCCTGTAGACGAGGATCTATGGCCGGTGCATTTTCAAAAACATCAAGAGCAGCCCCTGCAATTTTTCCTTCTTCCAAAAGGTCAATCATGGCCGACTGGTCAATCACTTCCCCACGTGAGGTGTTAACAATATAAGTATCAGGGCGAATATGGGACAATGTACGCCGTGATAAAAGGTGGTAAGTATCAGGCGTTGAAGGGCAATGGATGGATAAAATATCGATATTTGCAAGCATTTGGTCAAGGCTTGACCAATATTGAGCGCAAAGTTTTTCTGCTGTTTCATCTGCAATGGGACGGCGGGCATGATAATGGATAGAAAGTCCAAAAGCCTTTGCCCTTTCAGCAACAGCCTGGCCTATACGGCCCATGCCAACAATGCCAAGTTTTTTACCTTTAATGCGCCGACCCAACATCCAGGTAGGAGACCAGCCAGGCCAATCTGCCGTGGAATGCATGAGCGTAGCTCCCTCTACCAAACGCCGAGGAACGGCAAGGATAAGGGCCATTGTCATATCTGCTGTGTCATCTGTTGTAACAGCAGGGGTTGAGGTAACCATAATGCCCTGTTTATAGGCTG
Source organism: uncultured Alphaproteobacteria bacterium (assembly GCA_938034375.1). Taxonomy (GTDB): domain Bacteria; phylum Pseudomonadota; class Alphaproteobacteria; order Rhizobiales; family JACESI01; genus JACESI01. The sequence goes on from CALHLB010000109.1 coordinate 767, forward strand.
CATCAACATCAATATGATCATGGCCTGTACCAAAACTGGCAATCATTTTAAGTTGCGGGCCAGCTTTGGCAATCAAATCGGCATCTAATCTGTCTGTCACAGTTGGTACAAGAATATTATAGGTTTGAAGAGCTTCGATTAAAACATCGGGCTGAAGAGGTTTATCTGCTTTGCTGAAAGTAACATCAAAAAGTTCTTTCATACGAGCTTCAACGGCATCGGGTAGTTTTTGTGTTACAAAAATAGTTGGCTTGCTGAGTGTCATTTATTTTTTATTAACCAAAGAAATTGAGAAGGTTTTAACCTTGTATTTGTAATTTTAGTTCAAGCAGAATTTGCTATTCATTGTAAAGAGCAAATACCATTATCTATTCACCGAATTCAAGGTTATGTCTTTGTATCCCATGCGCCGGATTATGTTTCAGTATAACTTTATAAAAACAGCTTGTCGCGTTTTTTTGGTGTTCGCTTTTTTACAGATTTTATTTCTTTTGTCCAGTCAGGTTGTTTTGGCTGAAGAAAATAAAGCTAAAAGTAGTATTGATAGTTTGATTGCTGGTGCGACAATAGGTCAATCAACCGGTTTAACCTTACCACGTTTCGTAAGTTTGAAGGGAAAGCGAACGAATATGCGCGTTGGGCCGAGCTTGGACCATAAAATTGAATGGGTTTATATTAAAAAAGGCTTGCCCGTTGAAATTATTGAAGAATTTGAGGTTTGGCGAAAAATTCGTGATGTTGATGGCCAGGAAGGTTGGGTCCATAAAGCCTTATTATCCAGTCGCCGTAATGTTATTATCGCGCCTCAAGCTAAAGGGGATTTCTTTTCTATTTTGCGAAAACCAAAAGAAACGTCTTCTGTTGTTGCAAAGTTGGAAGGGGGTGTTTTTGCGACAGTTGAAAAATGTGAGCGCAATTGGTGCCTGATAAGAGGCAATCAATATAAAGGCTGGTTACAGGACAAAAACATTTGGGGGGTTTATCCCAACGAAATTATTAAATAGATTTAAGCTTTACTGCTTTTTTCACGCAGGCGAACAACAACATCAATGCGAACGATTTCCATATTGTCTGGAACATTGGCAATATCATCTTTATCAATAGAGATACCTTCAAGGTCCATAACTTCATTTGTATCTTCTAAAAAGAAATGCTGGTGCTCATGGGTATTGGTGTCAAAATAGGTTTTTGCCCCATCAACACTTACCTCTTGTAAAAGGCCGGCAGTGGTGAATTGGTGCAATGTGTTATAAACTGTTGCAAGAGAGACATGAATATTGCTTTTTTTTACTTCTTCATGCAAATCTTCAGCTGAGACATGTTTATGCCCATCGCGAAATAAAATATCGGCAATAGCGATACGTTGGCGCGTGGGCTTAAGTCCTGCATCGCGTAGTTGTTCGTCAATCGCTTTTAAGTTCAGATTTGTCATTTTGGTTTTACAGTCAGCTAAAATTGTCGTCATCTTTAATATTAAGTATATATCATTAGATTTCCATGATTGCAAAAATATTGCAATTTTGTGAGATGAGTAGAAAAATTTGTATTTTTTTGGCGAGCTTTTTCACAACAACCTGTTTTGATGCATTGGCAAGGCCGATAAAACTGGTTAAGAACAGCAAAGTTTATCAAAAAAAGCACAAACAAAGCGTGTATCAATTTTAAAAGTGAGGGAAATAAATGGCACAGCAGCAATCAAGTTATACATATGAGGAATTGCTTGCCTGTGGTAGAGGGGAATTATTTGGGCAGGGAAATGCCCAATTGCCCTTGCCACCCATGCTTATGTTCAATCGCATTACAAAGATTGCAAAAGAGGGTGGGGAAAATGATCTGGGCTTTATTCGGGCAGAATTTGATATTACGGATGATTTGTGGTTCTTCCCCTGCCACTTTGAAGGAGATCCCGTCATGCCTGGCTGTCTTGGGCTGGATGCCTTATGGCAACTCTTGGGTTTTTACCTTGGCTGGCTTGGTGAACCCGGCAAAGGACGCGCGCTTTCTGTTGGAGAAGTTAAGTTTTCCGGCATGGTAACGCCTTCTGTTAAAACGGTTGAATATGGTGTCGATTTGAAAAAGCTTCGCACAGGACGCTTGGTCTTGGGTATTGCTGATGGCTGGCTTAAAGCTGATGGCGAGGAAATTTATAAAGCATCCGATTTACGCGTTGCTCTCTTTCAGGCAGACGCGAAATAACAGTTAAGTAAAGCAGTTGAAAGGTTCTAACCATGAAACGAGTTGTAGTAACAGGGATGGGTATTGTTTCCTCAATTGGAAATAACAAAGCAGAAGTTTTAGATAGCTTGAAAGAAGCGCGTTCTGGTCTTTCCTTTGCACCAGATTTTGCAGAACATGGGTTTCGCTGCCATGTTATGGGCGAACCGGACCTTGATCCGTTTGAGGTAGTTGATCGTCGCGTTGCACGCTTTATGGGCAAAGGTTCTGCTTGGAACTATGTTGCCATGGAAGAAGCCATTAACGATGCGGGCCTTGAAAAAGAGCATGTGAGCGAAAATCCTCGTACAGGCATTATTATGGGGTCTGGCGGGCCTTCAACACGTGTTGTTGTTGAAGCTGCCGCGACAACCGAAAAAAATGGCTCACCCAAACGGATAGGCCCCTTTGCTGTGCCAAAGGCCATGTCTTCAACAGCTTCGGCAACCCTTGCAACGCCTTATAAGATCCATGGCGTTAATTATACAATTTCATCAGCCTGCGCGACATCGAATCACTGTATAGGCAATGCCTATGAAATTATTCAACTTGGCAAGCAGGATATTATTTTTGCCGGTGGTAGTGAGGATTTGGATTGGACCATGTCCAACCTGTTTGATGCTATGGGTGCGATGACATCCAAACATAATGATAAGCCTGAAACTGCATCGCGTGCTTATGATAAAGACCGCGATGGCTTTGTGATTGCTGGTGGTGCTGGTGTTCTGGTTTTGGAAGAGCTGGAACACGCAAAAGCGCGTGGCGCAAAAATTTATGGTGAAATTGTTGGGTATGGTGCAACATCCGATGGTCACGATATGGTCGCTCCTTCAGGGGAAGGTGCTATACGCTGTATGGAAATGGCGCTTTCGACCGTGGAAGATAAGGTCGATTATATTAATACCCATGGAACTTCAACGCCAATTGGCGACAAGAAGGAAATTGAAGCCATCAAAAAGGTTTTTGGTGACACTTTGCCGCATATTTCAGCAACCAAATCTTTAACAGGTCATTCCTTGGGGGCAACAGGTGTGCAGGAAGCCATTTATTCCCTTTTGATGATGGAACATTCCTTCATTTGTGAAAGCGCACATATTAAAGAGCTTGACCCTGAATTTGAAGGGGTGCCGATTGTTCAAAAACGTCTGGATGACATTGATGTTAATGTGGCCTTGTCCAATTCTTTCGGTTTTGGCGGCACCAATGCAACATTGGTTTTCAAGAAATATAATTCATAAAGGGTTGGTATAATGTCCGATTTAATGGCGGGTAAGCGCGGCCTTGTTATGGGCGTTGCAAATAATCATTCAATTGCCTGGGGTATTGCAAAAAAATTGGCAGACCAAGGTGCCAAACTTGCTTTTACCTATCAGGGGGAAGCCTTTGGAAAGCGTGTGCAACCCCTTGCGGAAAGTGTTGGATCAACTTTACTATTGCCTTGCGATGTAGAAGATATTGACACGGTTGATGCTGTTTTTAAACGCTTGGAAGAAGAATGGGGAAAAATTGATTTTCTCGTTCATGCAATCGCCTTTTCCGATAAAAATGAGCTGAAAGGCAAATATGTTGAAACAACGCGTGAAAACTTTTCACGAACAATGGTCATTTCCTGCTTTTCTTTCACTGAAATAGCTAAAAGGGCTGCTGCTTTAATGCCTGATGGCGGCTCTATGGTAACCCTTACTTATGGTGGGTCTACCCGTGTCATGCCGAATTATAATGTTATGGGTGTTGCTAAAGCCGCGCTTGAATCGTCCGTTCGTTATTTGGCCATGGATTATGGTGAGGATAATATCCGGGTAAATGCTATTTCTGCTGGCCCGGTTAGAACGCTTGCAGGGGCAGGCGTGGCAGATGCACGTTTGATGTTTAATTATCAAAAGGAAAATTCTCCCTTAGGGCGCACTGTTGATATTGATGAAGTTGGGGGAACAGGGCTTTATCTTCTGTCAGACCTTTCATCAGGCGTTACAGGGGAAGTGCATTTTGTCGATAGTGGTTACAATATTGTGTCCATGCCACGCCTTGAGGCCCTGAAAAAGCAAGATTAATATTTCTGTAAAGTCATCGAACTTAAAAAAAGATTTGGTTTTTTTGTGTTTTGTCTTTTGGGCATTAAGATGGATGGTTTTTGGTACTATCTCCTTCTCGTTATATTATAGAAAAATCTGAATTAAAGTATGGATGCTTTTCTTGATAAGATGTGACTTTTATCAAATGTTTTAATAGTGAAAAAGTTAAGGAAAAAGGAAAACCAATGTCTATTTCTAAAGTAGATCCTGATGGGTTATTAGAATATTCCGTTGTTTTTACAGACCGTTCTCTAAACCATATGTCGCAGTCTTTTCAGACCGTAATGCGTGGTATTCACGAGAATCTATGTGAGGTTTACAAAGCAGATAGTGCCGTAATAGTGCCAGGTGGCGGAACTTATGGCATGGAAGCTGTTGTTCGCCAATTTGCAACAGGTAAAAACTGTCTCGTGATTCGCAATGGTTGGTTTTCCTATCGCTGGACACAGATTTTCGAAATGACCGGCGCTCCTGCAAAAGAAACGGTCTTGAAGGCTCGTCGACTTTCAGATGAAAAAACGGCAGCTTTTCAGCCATGCCCTATTGATGAAGTTGTTGCAAAAATCAGGGAAGAAAAGCCGGAAATCGTGTTTGCGCCTCACGTTGAAACATCTGCCGGTATGATTTTACCAGATGACTATATTAAAGCCATGTGTGATGCAGTACATGAAGTTGGCGGATTATTTGTTCTGGATTGTATTGCTTCAGGGACAATTTGGGTAGACATGAAAGCATTGGGTGTGGATGTTTTAATCAGCGCACCCCAAAAAGGCTGGAGCGCTTCTCCTTCCAGTGGTCTTGTTATGTTAAGTGAACGGGCATTGGAAATTTTACCGAATACAAAAAGTACGTCCTTTGCTGCTGATTTAGCAAAATGGAATCAAATCATGCAAGCCTATCTTAATGGTGGTCATGCTTATCATGCAACAATGCCAACAGATGCTTTACGTGGATTTTATGCTGCGATGCTTGAAACAAAAGAAACCGGCTATGATGTGATGAAAACGCGCCAGCTGGATCTTGGTAAAAAGGTTCGTGATTTATTGAAGGGTCATGGCATTAAAAGTGTTGCTGCTGAAGGCTTTGAAGCCCCTGGCGTGGTTGTAAGTTATACGGATGATGTAGGTTTTAGCACAGGCAAGAAATTTGCCGCAGAAGGGATGCAGATTGCTGCTGGCGTGCCTTTAATGTGTGATGAACCTGAAGGCTTCCAAACTTTCCGTCTTGGCCTGTTTGGCCTTGATAAATTGGCCGATGTTGATAAAGCGGTTGAGCGTCTTGAAACAGTTTTGAAAAAACTTGTTTGAGTTTTTTTAAAAAAAGAGTAGAGCGGCAGTTATGGAAAAATATGTTGTTGCCGCTCTTTATCAATTTACATCATTACCGGATTTTGAGAATCATCAAAAGCCGTTGCAAAAGGCCTGTGATGATAATCATGTCATGGGCACCCTTCTTTTAGCGGCAGAAGGTATTAATGGTACCATTGCTGGTTCAAGAACTGGTATTGACGCGGTTTTAACCTATATAAAAACGCAAATACCAGGCTGTGATACGCTGGATCATAAAGAATCCTTTGCGGTTGAAAAGCCGTTTTATCGTATGAAAGTGCGCTTGAAACGCGAAATCGTGACTATGGGCGTTGAAGGCATCGATCCGAATGAAATCGTGGGTGACTATATTGAACCAGAAGACTGGAACGAGATAATTTCAGACCCGGATGTTATTTTAATTGATACGCGCAATGATTATGAAGTGTCAATTGGCACTTTTAAAGGGGCAATTGATCCTGAAACACAAACTTTTCGTGAATTTCCAGATTGGGTAAGAAAAAATCCGGATATCACAAAAGATAAAAAAATCGCCATGTTCTGCACAGGTGGTATTCGTTGTGAAAAAGCATCTGCTTTTATGAAAAAAGAAGGTTTTGACACGGTTTATCATCTCAAGGGTGGCATTTTAAAATATCTGGAAAATATGCCAGAAGAGAGTAGCCTTTGGGATGGGGAATGCTTTGTTTTTGATCAACGGGTTTCGGTTGGTCACGGTTTGGCCCTTGGCGATTATGATATGTGTCATGCCTGTCGCCATCCTATTGATGAAAAAGAAAAAGCCTCGTCCTATTTCATTGCGGGTGTTTCCTGTCCAAAATGTTATGATAATCAAAGCCCTACGCAGAAAAAACGTTTTGCAGAGCGCCAAAAACAGATTGATATAGCGCGCGTGCGCGGTGAAGAACATTTGGGCCAAAAAAAGACAGGCCGCCAAAAGGCAGGTTAAATGCTTGAAAATAAAAGTATCCTTGATGCAAAGGATTATCCGGTTCTTTATTCTTTTCGCCGGTGTCCTTATGCTATGCGGGCGCGCATAGGCCTTTATCTGGCAGGGCAAAAAGTTGAAATTCGTGAAATCATATTACGAAACAAACCAAGGCACATGATAAAAATTTCACCAAAATCTACAGTTCCGGTTTTGCAATTACCATCGGGTGCTGTGATTGATGAAAGTTTTGACATTATGATATGGGCGTTGAAGGAAAATGACCCTTACAATTTACTGGCTGATGATAAGACGTTAGCAGAGATGAAGGCGCTGGTTTTTGAGTTTGACCAAAAGTTCAAGCCTTCCCTTGACCGATATAAATACCCAGATCGTTATGAGAGTGAAGGGCTTTTTTATCGCCAGAAAGCACTGGATTACCTGTTAGGGTCTGAAAAACGTCTCACGCAACAAACCTATCTTTTTGGCAATAAAGCATTACTTGCAGACCATGCTCTTTTTCCTTTTGTGCGGCAATTTGCCCATGTTGATAAAGAATGGTTTTTTAAGCAGGAAATGCCGTTGGTTATCAGGTGGTTGAAGGGGCTTGTCGGGTCAGATTTTTTTGAAAATATCATGCCTAAAAAACACCCATGGCAAGAAGGAGATGCCATAAGATATTTTCCATATGAAAAGATATAGCGTAAGCCTCATAAAATGATCGTCATTTTATAAGAAAAGCTTAAGTCGAAAACAAAAGAATATAGCCAAAATTCATAATCATTTTA
>CALHLB010000110.1 GCA_938034375.1 uncultured Alphaproteobacteria bacterium
ACAAGATTGAAAACATGTTCGCCAAAATCAAAGACTGGAGACGCATCCCAACAAGATATGACCGAAGAGCCGACATCTTTAAAGCTGCAATAACGATCGCTGCTATCGTAATATACTGGATTTAATGAATCCTGAGCCTAAGTGTAAACAAAATTATACAGTTAAAGCATTTGCTCATCTTGTGGTGCTTTAGGATCAGGACGCTATCTTATATCCATGCGAAATAATTTGCTTCTCTCTTTAACCCTGTCTTGCACTTTGATGTATTCGCTTTACAATAATAGTGAAGAAAAATGCATGAGCGGGATTTAATATGGCTAAATTAGGCGTTTTTATAAGCGTCATATTAGGGCTTTTTGTGTTGGCTTCCTGTGCGACACTGAATGAAAATGAATGTCATACCGTTAATTGGCAACAATTGGGTGATCGTGACGGAGCGCAGGGTTTTGCTTTAACACGCATTGCCAAACATAATAAGGCTTGTCAAAAACATGGCATTAGCTCTGATGTGCCCGCTTATGAAGCTGGATGGCGAGCTGGTATTGAACGCTATTGCACACCGCAAAATGGTTTTAGGACGGGGCGCAGCGGCATAACATATCGAAATTCCTGTCCTTCTAACTTAGCAGATGGTTTTTTGGGAGCCTATATACCGGCAAGAAACCTTTATATTGCTGAAAGAGATATTGCTACGACTGAAAGCCGCATTGACACCCTAATTTCTGAAATAACGAGGCTTGCAAATTCCAGCAATGTGGAAGATAAAGCGCGTCTGAAAGAAAAAAGCAGCGAATTGCGCTATGAACGTGATAATCTGCCAGGTTTGCGCGCTGATTTGGAAATTGCCAGACGGGATGTAAATGATTATCTAAAGCGTGTTTCCCATCAATGAATTCATTGATGGGAAACACGCGCGCAAAAATAAAGGTTTAGCGCATGGCAAGTAAATTCATTTAAATAAGACATGAGCTAAGGGCGAACCCGTCTATACAGGCATTTTAGAAAATTAAAAGTAGTAAAAGGTATAATCAAAATGTGGAACGTTTATCTTTCTGGTGAAATTCATACAAATTGGCGTGAAGAAATCGAGCAGGCGGTTTATGCTTATGATCTGCCCGTTTCTTTTTCTTCGCCCGTCACGCATCATGAAGCATCAGATGATTGTGGTGTTGCCATTTTAGGGCAGGAATCTTCAAAATTCTGGCATGATAACAAGGGTGCGAAAGTCAATGCCATAAGAACCCGTACCTTGATAGATAAAGCCGATATTATTGTGGTGCGCTTTGGTGAAAAATATAAACAATGGAATGCAGCCTTTGATGCAGGCTATGCGGCAGCCCTCGGCAAATCTCTTATTGTTATTCATGGGGGCGACCATCAACACGCTTTAAAAGAAGTCGATGCCGCAGCCCTTGCGGTAACAGATACACCAACAGATGTTGCCGATATTCTCAATTATGTTATCAAAGGAACCTTAAAAGGTTACACAGATGGACAAGAGGCTGCGGAATAACGCGCAAGTTAGGCCTTTAATAAGCATCATGGCTGAGCAGGCTTTTTACCGTTTGCAAAAGGATTTTCATATCCATCATCATTGTGCGATTTCTTACATAATGAAGGTCACGACAGAGCCTGCCGACCATCTTGCTCATATCATTTGTGTTGCCGCGAAAGCCTGTTGCTTGAGCAAGACCGGTTATTCCTGGTCGCATAAGAAAGCGTTGGTCATAATCTGCAATACGCTTGGCGTAGTCATCATCCATTGAGATGCAATGCGGCCGTGGCCCAACCAAGGACATATCCCCACGGAAGACGTTCCATAATTGCGGCAGCTCATCAAGGCTGGTTCTTCTTAAAAAAGAGCCAAGTCTGGTGATGCGTGGGTCATTTCTTGTGGCCTGTGTAAAATTATTTCCGGCTTCCATCACTGTCATGCTTCGAAATTTCAAAATCATGAAGGGGCGCTTAAACCGGCCATATCGTTCTTGTTTAAAGAGTACTGGTCCGCTGGATGTGATATAAATGGCAAAGGCAATGATAAGAAGAGCAGGAAAAAGAAAGATAAGAAGGCTAGCAGAAACGACAATATCGAAAAGACGTTTACGCCTTTCCTGTAAAATACCAAGCATATTACCTTGAGGTAATTGCTTGATGCTATTCGCCTTAAAACCCAGATTTGCACCGCATTTTTGTGCTATTGAATTAGATATACGCAACATTTACCCAGCTCCAGTTGCCGCACACGCATTGGAATTCTAAATATTTATTAATCAATCATTAATCACAACACTTTTAGCCATTCAATCGAACGGGTAAAGTTAACAGTTAAATTATAGTTAACGGCTGAAAGATTTTAGAGAGTTTTATGCAAAGAGCGCGTAATAAGCAAGGCTAAACCAGATGGTTAAGCAAAAAATGATAACAGCTAGAATAATGAAGGGGCGTAAAGGTATATGAAGCCCGGATTGAGCGTCAATAGAAGCTCTATTGTGCGATTTCGATGCAGAAAGCGTTTGTTTGTTAAAGGCCATATCTTCAATCACTGTCTTTTAAGTTATGTGAACAGATTAAAGATGGAATGTTAAAAATGTTTAAAAAATGGAAAAAGCGGTTTTCTCGTTTAGAAAAAACCGCTTCTTGGTCAAATTTTGTTAAAATAGGTTAATTAAGCTGCTTTAGGCTCTATTTCTTTAACCTGAAGCCTCTTCTTGTGCAAAATAGGTTCGGTATAGCCTGATGGTTGTTCCAGGCCGTTAAAAACAAGCTCGCAAGCAGCTTGAAACGCAATGGAATGTTCAAAATCTTTTGCCATTGGCCTATAGAGAGGGTCATTGGCATTTTGCTCATCAACAATAACGGCCATTTTTTTCATTGCAGTCATAATTTGTTCTTCATTGCAAACGCCATGATGTAACCAGTTTGCCATATATTGTGATGAAATACGCAAGGTCGCACGATCCTCCATAAATCCAATATTATTAATATCTGGTACTTTTGAGCAACCAACACCTTGGTCTACCCAGCGCACAACATATCCTAAAATACCCTGTGCATTATTATCAAGTTCATTAACAATCTGGGCTTCAGACCAATTGGGCCTTACGGTGATGGGTATAGATAGAATATCATCAATATTGGCGCGTCCTCGTTTTTTAAGATCGGTTTGGCGATCAAAAACATTCACTTGGTGGTAATGGGTGGTGTGTAATGTCGCAGCCGTTGGCGAGGGGACCCAAGCAGTATTGGCACCTGCCATTGGATGACTGATTTTCTGCTCCAGCATATCAGCCATACGATCTGGCATTGCCCACATGCCCTTGCCAATTTGTGCGCGACCGGAAAGGCCACATTCAAGGCCAATGTCAACATTCCAGTCTTCATAAGCCTTAATCCATGTTGATTTTTTCATATCATCCCGAAGAATAACGGGGCCGGCTTCCATAGAGGTGTGAATTTCATCACCAGTGCGGTCAAGAAAACCGGTATTGATGAAAACAACACGAGATTTTGCTGCGCGAATGCATTCTTTCAGGTTAACTGTTGTGCGGCGTTCTTCATCCATAATACCCATTTTGATTGTATTAGGCGCCATACCGACAATTTGTTCGATGCGTCCAAAAAGCTCATTAGCAAAGGCAACCTCTTCCGGGCCATGCATTTTAGGTTTTACCACATAAATAGAGCCTTCTTTGGAATTAGACCGCCGGCCATTGCTTCCAATATCATGAAGAGCAATCAGTGCTGTTATTGCGCCGTCTATCATGCCTTCCGGCACTTCATTGCCTTCTCTGTCATGAATGGCAGGGTTTGTCATCAGGTGGCCCACATTGCGAACAAGAAGAAGTGCGCGCGCCTTAAGGGATTTATCAGCGCCATCTGGGCCATAAAATTCAAGGTCTTTTGAAAGCTTGCGGGTAATGGTTTTGCCATTTTTTTCAAAACTTTCCTCCAAGTCGCCTTTCATAAGGCCAAGCCAGTTTTGATAGGCAAGAACTTTATCTTCAGCATCCACAGCCGCAACAGAATCTTCACAATCCATAATAGCCGTCATGGCTGATTCCAACCACATATCGGAAATATGGGCCGGATCATCTTTGCCAATGGGGTGGTCGGCATTAATATGAATACCAATATGCAACCCATTTTTCTGGAACATCAAAGCTGAAGGAGCATCAGCTGCGCCTTTATAACCAACAAATTGCGCTGGGTCTTGAAGGGATGTTTTTGTGCCATCTGTTAGCGCGATAATAAGAGTGCCATCTTCAATGACAAATGCTTTAACATTATTCCAATCACCTTGAAGCGGGATTGCCTTATTCGCATGGTTACGGGCAAATGCGATAACTTTTTCGCCCCTTTTGGGATTATAACTTTTGCCTTTTTCTGCGCCATTGGCATCAGAAATTGCATCGGTTCCATAAAGAGCATCATAGAGCGATCCCCATCGGGCATTTGCCGCGTTTAGAGCGTAACGGGCATTCATGATGGGGACAACAAGTTGTGGTCCTGCGATTTTTGCTATTTCATCATCGACATTTTGTGTGTCTACGGAAAAGGGCGCGCCCTCTTCAATTAGATAGCCAATCTCTTTTAAAAATTCTTTATAAGCAGCCATATCGTCATGCTTATTTGGATTTTCATGATGCCAGGTGTCAATCTTCTTTTGTAAATCCTCGCGTTTTTGCAATAGTGCTTTGTTGCGCGGCGCCAGATCATGAACAAGAGCGGCAAAGCCATCCCAGAATTTTTCTGCATCAATAGTCGTTCCTGGAATGGCCTCTTTATTGACGAAATCATAAAGTGCCTTGTCAATTTTAAGGCCGCCAAATTCAATAACTTCAGTCATTGGGTCCATCCTTTTATTTCAATAGCTTCTTTTTTGTGAACTGGCCCTACGAATAACGAAAACTGATAGGACGTCAATTAATTCAATGGAAAAACATATATTCCATATTGTTAATAATGTTTTTTGTTAGCCAAAACTGTATGATATTGAAACAGAGCGAACGCTGGTCTATGGATGAAGTAAATTTGAAAAATGAAAGCAGGATCATGCTCGACCTATTAACGCTCGATAATCTTTTCACCTTAGCAATGCTTATTGTTTTACAAGCCGTTTTAGGCTTTGATAATCTTCTTTATATTTCAATCGAATCAAAGCGTGTGCCGTTTCATCAGCAAGCGGCAACAAGGCGCTTTGGTATTGGTATTGCTATTGCCTTAAGGTTAATACTGCTTTTTGTTTTGATAAAGGCTATTGCGCTTTTTCAAGATAGCCTTTTTACTTTTGATTATCAAAACATACTGGAAGGCAATTTTAATGGTCATGCCATCATCGTCTTAGCCGGGGGGGTCTTCATCCTTTATACGGCGGTTAAAGAAATCAGTCATATGATGGCTATTGAAGATCTGGATAAAGAGGGTGAGGCAGGCGCAAAACGTTCCATGGGCGTTGCAATTGCCTGGATCGTTGCCGTTAATCTTGTCTTTTCATTCGATTCCATATTAGGCGCAATGGCTTTAACAGATAACTTTATTATCATGGCAACAGCCATTATCATATCTGGCATTATGATGATTGTATTATCCGATTATGTGGCAGACTTCTTGAAAAAGAACAGGATGTATGAAGTTCTGGGCTTATTTATTCTGTTTATCGTTGGCATTTTATTGTTATCGGAAGGCGGTCATTTAGCGCATTTAAAACTGGCAGGTTATGCTGTTGAACCTATGTCAAAGACAACGTTTTATTTTGTGATAGGCGTTTTGGTATTGGTTGATATTGTTCAAAGTCGGTATCAGAAAAAACTTAACTTTGAACGCAAAATGGAAAGTACGGGCGAGCACATACCAGATCTTGGTTAAAGACTGATAATATATAAAATTACTGACTTTGGTTGACGAATTTTGCATTATTTGTTGAACAAAGGAATATCTCAACATGAATAAGCAAACGTTAAGCGATATTACCCGTAAAAAGCGTATTTTTCCCACGCCAAAGAAACTGTCAACATCACTATAGTTAAAGCACTATAAAATGATTATGAATTTTAGGGTCTAGACCTATTAATTAACTGATGATTGGTTGGAAGAAATTTGTTCGGCTACAGGGCATAAGATTTTAGGACACCTTTTGGTTTTCAAAATCTTATAACAAAGTAGTCCGTGCAAATTTATCCAATCCAGAGGACGCTTGATAGGGCGGCGACCTACAGCACAAAGTCTTTTGAATGGGGGATAAACTCCATCGGCAAGCCTTTATACTGTATCTCTTGCCCTATCAAACGCCAAGCACCAGCTAATTAATAGATCCTGAGCCTAGAGCGTGTTTCCCTTAATGATTCATTGACGGGATAAAACTCGCGCAAGAACAACGGTTTAGCGCATGACCGATGAATTCAACTCAATACATCATGCGCTAGAGCGATATTTTGACATAAAAGTCTCAAGCACGGGCGTTTATTATGTCCTCAAACGCAACGGTCTTAATCGCCTG
>CALHLB010000111.1 GCA_938034375.1 uncultured Alphaproteobacteria bacterium
ATAAGGTTAAAATGCCTTCAATAGGATCAAGGATTGGCGCAGAATTGCGACCAGATACGACAGATGCGCAGACATCTTCTTCGCTGCAATAACGATCGCGGCTATCGTCATATAATGGATTTAATAGATCATGAGCCTAGCGGGTTCAGTCAAATCGTCCTGTTGCCTGAGCTAGAATTGTGTAAAGGCGTCCAATATCTGAATTCAGATATGTCTCAGATTGTCTATCGCCATCTTTTAATCGAGCGACAACAAGCATTAGATTTTCAAAATCGGCAATGTAGCGATTGACGACATCAATAAACTCTGAAGTATTTTGATAATGGTAGCGAATGTCATCTCGCAATTGGGTTCCCTCAAGGGTGCGGATGCGGCGTGTAAAGACATTGCGCTCACCGCGTTGATAGCGTTCCCAAAGTTCAATGGTTGCATCGCGATCTATGACACGAGCAATATCAACAGAAAGAGAAAAGAGTGATTCAACAATATGATCTGGAGCGCGCTCACTTCCCATATCATTGTGCTTCTTTGTTGGTATAAAGGCAGGGTCATTTGACCGTGGGCTTGCTTTTGGCGCTTCTGTTGAGGCGCGACGTAGCAAATCTTTTACCCAGCCCCCCTGTTCATCAGAGGAATGTGCAGGGGGTGTTTCTATTTCTTGTTGCAGCGTTTGAAATGCTGGCTCACTTTTTCTGTCAAAGGCAGAAGGTGCTTCTTTCTTTGGCTCAGATGGTGCTTTGGCAAAAACAGGTTCTGGTTTAACCGAGTTTTCAGTGCTTATTGTTTTAAAAGGTGTTGCCGTCTCTTCCTTTAAAAGCGTTTCACGAAAGGTTGGTAAAGGTGCCGCTGATGCTTGTTGAACTGGTTGGACCTGTTGACGAACTGGTTGGGCCTGTGGTTCCCGTGTCGTTGTTACAGGTTCTTTTGGGGCTATGGCTTCACTTATTGCCGCATAAGTAAGCTCAACTTTTGGGGCTTGTTGCATCTGGGGTGTTTGTTGTGGGGTTGAGCCTGTGCGGTTTCTTTGTGCATTGACAATATCGCTCAAATCATTAAGCGCGCGGACCTGCTCGCTTACAAGGCGGCGCATAGCAGATGTGCTTTCCTTTGTTTCTTCAGGTAAATCAAACACACCCTGTTTGATTTCTGCGCGAGTTGCCTGAAGGTCGTTTTGCAGGCTGTTGGCAATTTTCCGCATTTCATCAGAAGCCATAGAAAAGCGGTCTGTTGCCTCTGTTACAGCGGCATTAAGCTGAATATTCGCTCCTGCACGCAATTCTTCAAGCTTTTCTGCAATATTGCCTGCGACTTGCTCTGCAGTGGATGATAAATTGGATGAAACCAGGCGCGCGCGATCTTCAGCTTGTTTAACGGTATTATCCATTAAGCTTGCAAATGAGCGCATAAGCTCTTCAATTTCCGAGCTTTTTGAAACGAGGCCTTGTGAGAGGACTTCAATAATACGCTGGCGCTCTTCAACTGTATTATCAAGATTGTTGCCAGCGCTCATCAATAAATTGACAGCATCATTTAGAGATTGGCTTTGCGTATCAAAACGGGAAGCAAGGGCTGATGTATCGCGAATAGTCATTTCTGAAAGCTCGCGTAATTTTTCAATCTCGCCGGCCAATTGTTTATTTGCTTCATCGCTTTGATAAACTGCTTGCGAAACGGCATTCCTTATTTCCATCGACCGGTTAGTAAGGCCGGTTTCAATGGTCGCTAAATTTTGGTCTGCCGCATTTAAGGTTGTTCGCAAATCATCATTTGCTGTTCCCATTTGTGAAAGCATAAGATGCACTTGGCCAACTTGTGTCTTAAGGGCATCAATCACCTGGTTGCCTTGATGCTGAATGGTGCCGACAACCTCACTTGTTTTGCTATCTAAAAGGTTTGTAAGTTGGTTGGCGCTTGCTTTTAGACTGCTATCCAGATTATCTGATTTTTCAGTTAGGATAGTTGCGAGCTGTCCGGAATTTTCCTGAAGGTTTTTATTGAGATTTTCAGTGCCTTCATTCAAAAGGGATGCAAGCTGGTAGGAGCCTGTTTTTAAGCGCTCTTCAAGATGTCTGGATTTTTCATCCAGAGTTTCTGCCAGTGCGGTGCTGTTTTGTGAAACACTTGCTTTAACTTCTTCAGTTTTTGAATCAAGAGCATTAATAAAGGCAGAGCCTGTGCGAATAACGGCTGAATTAACGGCATCTGCTTTTTCATCAAGGCTAGTGATAAGGGCATTACCATCTTGGTTAATCAGTGTGTTGAGGGCTTCCGTCCTTTCGCGGAGCATTTCTTCTACATTATGGGCATGTTGGCGCAGCGATTGCTCTGAGAGGGCGGTGCCGGTTTTTAAGGTGTCTGCCAGACGGTTGGTTGTGCCTTCAATTGTTTCAGCTGTTTTTCCAGCTTCTGCACGTATGCCCGTTGATAAATTGGCAAGGGCGCCAATAAGTGTTTGGCCTGCTTGATGCGTTTTTGCTGCAAATGTGCTTGCTGCTTCATCTGCTGCCGCGGTGAAGTTTTCACTTGATTCACTGGAAAGAGTTAAAATACGATTATGAGCATCTTCAGCCGATTCAACCAACATGCTGCTGGCAGCTACAAGGTCTTCTTCAACGATTGTTTTTATGCGGCCTGTTTTTTCATCGAGTGTGGTTACCACCGTATCAATATTATTGGCTAATGTATCAATGTTGCCGGCAAGGGATAGATTGACGCTGTCAACACGTTCATTCAGCGTGTCACCCACTTTTTGTGATTGCTCTTCCAGTCTTGTAAGTGCGCTCTTAATGCTGTTATCAACCGCATTACCTAATTCACTAACTTGTGCATCAAGGTCTTTACCAGCAGTTTTAACATGTTCTGAAATAAGGGTGCCGAGTTCTTCCTGATTTTTGCTCAGGCTTTCTTTTAACTCATTGTTTGTTTTTGATAATTGTTCACTCAGTTTTTGTGAAGTCTTATCTGCCTGATCTGAGAGAGTTTGTGTTACTGTTACAACATGTCCATCAATGGATTGAGTGAAGCTTTCAAGCTTGCCCTCCATTGCGCCATCAATATCAACCAGACGCGTTGCCATAACATCATCCAGCCTGCCTATCCGCTCGTTTAAAACATCGGAGAGTTTTTGCCCTTTATCGCTTACAACGGCATCAATATCTGCTAGGCGGTTTTCAAGTGTCGCATTAAGACCTAACGATTTTTCTTCAATGGTTTTAATCAGGTCAATGCCAGATGTCGCTAATTGCTGGTTTATTGCATCACCGCGCATAGAAAGCGCTTTTGATACTTGCTCACCAACAAAAGCCATTTTCTCACCCATTTCTATTTGGCTTGAATGGAGCTTGGCATTGATGTTTTCAGAAGATGAATCAAGTTGTTCAACCATAATGTTTGAACGTTCTTCAATTAACTTGGCAAAAACATCAGTTGAGAGTGTTATTTTTTCTGTGAGCTGCTGCCCTTGATTTGTTAGGCTTTCTTCACCTTCTTTCAAAGTTGTTGAAACGCGTTTTGCCGTTTCTTCAACATTAGTGAGAAGGGAAGAAGTGTTTTCTTCAAGTTTGCCAACAACCTCATTGCTTGATGAAGTGATTTTATGAAGAAGGTCATCTGCCTGTTTGGAAAGCGTGCTGCTATTTTCACTCAGTGTCGCTTCCATATGTTTTGTCATCTCGTCCATATTACCAAGAAGTGACGTTGTCTTATCGACCATCAGACCAGATATATCTGTGCTTGACTGCTCGATACGTTGAGCCAGTTGTTCACCTTTTCCAACAAAGCTTGTCTCGCTCGAAAGGAGGCTGTCATTCAAGCGGCTTGTTGCGCCATCAAGAGAGTTCAAAAGGCTGGCAGAGCGCGTTTCAATAAGATTTGCAATAGCATCGCCAGATGTACCGAGGCGGCCTGTTAAGAACTGGCCATCGTCAACAATCAGTTTTTCAATACGGTCTGTGGTAATTTCAAGGTCTGTTGCAAGTTTGCTGCCTTTTTGCGCCACCAGATCAGAGAGCCTGTTTCCAGCTTTGTCAAAACCTTCAATAATATCCGAACTGCGTAGAGAAAGATCTACCATCATTGCATTTGTAGACGTCTTTAAATTTTCGCTAATCTCTTCAGCTTGACTATTAATAGAGGTGTTGAGTGATGTGCCGATTGTTTTTAGCTGTTCGCTATAAGCATTCACCTGATTGGTGAGATTGGATGTAATTTCATCGCCTGTTGCCGTTAGGGTCGCATTTAAAATGTTTGACCGTTCGCTAATGGCATCACGTAAGGCGGTTCCAGCATCTTCAATGTCTGTTTTTATCTGTATAGTTTGGGAAGATAGTTTGTCGTTAACAGAATGACCAAGCGCATTGAGTTCTTCCAAAGCCTTTTGATTGGTCGATTGTAAAGCGTCAACGAAAAGTGTGCTTTCCTCATTGAGGTTAGACATAAAGTTGTTACGAGCCGTTTCGATGTTTTTTGTAATATTTTCAGCTTCATTGGCCATGATTGTTTGCAAATCGTCGCCCATGGTTTTTACATTACTTGTAACAGAGGTGATATTTTCTGTAACTTTTTCTCCAATAGATAGGATAGAGGTTCCCAGATCTTCCTTGACATTGGCAAGAGAGGATCCAATACGGTCTGCATTACCAACAATTGCATCGCGTTGGTTTGCCAATTCATCTATTAAACCGCGAATACGCAGTTCATTATCTGAATAGGACCGTTCTAAAGAGAGCATTTCATTGTGGATTAATACTTCCAGTTCACCCGCGCGTGCAAGAACACGTTCAACACCATCTCCCATGGCGGCAACTTCACGGCGCACAGCCTGCCCTACACGCACAACGCCTTCAGTTGCAACGTCTTCAGGTTCTGCAAGGCGTAAGGCAACTTCTGACATTGAGTTCGCAGCCAGTCGCATTTCCTGTGCGCGCCATATTAAAAATGCCATGATGAAAAAGAATAAAACGGGCAGAGCCGTTGCCACAATCCATAAAACGGCGGAAGCCTCATTTATGAGGGCAAGAGTGCTGTCTAGATTTGTTATCTGGGTTTCAAAATATGCGTAACCAAGCACCGCAGAGCCAATGAGCCAAATCGCAGAGCCGACAAAAGCCCACCAGAATGGGGCCGCTGACGGACGTCGGTGCAGGTTATAGACCATTTTTCCAAGCGTGCGACTATCATCATTGGCAGCAGGTTTTTTTGCTGATGAGGCGAGTGTGGTTGAATTATCCTCATCAAAAGGCATATCGTCAAAGAGTGTTTCTGGCGTATCATTTGGGGATGTGTCGCTGGAAGCGTGTTCATCGGGTGAACTGAAATCCAGCTTTAATGCCTCTTCAACAGCATCAATCGCGACTTTTGCAGGATCAACTGAATGTGGAGCTTTTGCCATGTCTTTTGCCTTGCACAATTAGATTGTTATGAAAACCAGACAGATTTTCGCTTTGCGGTCCTATCAGAAGAGTGATGCCAAGTCATTGATAAGTCCATTTAATGGTTAAGGAATTCCGCGTTTTCAGATCTTGGTGGGAGCTGAAAAAAAACTAAATGCACGCTTTCTAATTCTATTACCGCAATTACATATTAACCATTTGTTAAGGAAATGGAAACCGCCAAGTTAAAAACAATTAAAATCTTATCTATTATGGTTAACAGACCCTCTGTTTTTTCCACAATGATGCGTTGCCGATTATTTTAAAAATTAAACCTTTGGAAACCATAAGTTTTACCAGTTTGTTATTGTTTGGCAGAAAGCCTTGATTGTTAATGGAGTGTTAAACCCCTCGCCGCATCATTTCTAATGGGATTATGAAAGGTGGTAAATGATGGGCATGGTCGTAATGCAGGGCAAGATGGAAGATGCAGAAATGGAGGGGCGTGGTTCAAAATCTGCACGCCCGATAGATTTGGTGCATTTGGCGAAGCAGACTTTAGGTGATCGTTCTTTAGAGACCGAGGTTTTGAGGCTTTTTTTAGCGCAGGCTGATATTTATATTGGGCGTATTGAAAAAGCCGATACGTTAGAAGAACGTTTTGAGGCAGCGCATACAATTAAAGGGTCTGCTCGTAATATTGGGGCATGGCATGTTGCTGGTGCTGCTGAAAATTTGGAAAAACTTTCAAGCAAGGTCGGGCAGCCTGATATTGAAGCACTTAAAAATGCTTTGCGGGAAACGCGAAAATTCATTTCATCCTTGCTGGATGAAAGTTGAATTTCTCTCGCGGTTGTTCCTCTCAACATGCTTAAAAAATAAATATTGATTGTTTTCACTTGTCGGGCGCTTGACATAATTGTCTGGCCCATTATCTGTGCCAAGATGATTATTGCATGAAAAGGCACAGACAATTATGGCCCAGATCACTTTTGTTACATCAGATGGCACCAAGCATGAAGTAAGTGCTGAAAATGGTAGTACGCTTATGGAAGCAGCCTTGAAAAATGGTGTTCCCGGTATTGATGCTGAATGCGGTGGGGCCTGTGCTTGTGCAACATGTCATGTCTATATTGATGATGCTTGGGCAGATAGAACAGGTAGTGCAGAAGCGATGGAAGAAGACATGCTGGATTTTGCCTATGAGGTTAAGCCAAGTTCTCGTCTTTCTTGCCAAGTGCGGTTAAGTGATGCTTTGGATGGTCTGGTCGTTCATATTCCTGCACAACAGGCTTAAATCTTTTTACGATAACCAACTCGTATAAAATGATAACGGATTTTAGATATACTCTTTTGTTTTCGGCTAAAGCTTTAGCGCATGATGCATTTTCATGAATTCATCTGTTATGCGCTAAGCCTTTATTCTTACGCGAGTTTTTATCCCATAAGTGAATTCACTTATGGGAAACACGCTCTAGCGCTTTAAAAGGCGGCGATACTCTTTTTCATCGAATTTTCTTTGTGCTTTATCATGCTTGGCCAGAATTTTTCCTGCCGCTTTCTTTAAAGCCTCGTCCAGTGTGTCACAATCTCTTCTGGGGCGGTGGTTTGCTATTTTAGCTTCAAGTTTTTTGGAGTAATTTTTTGCAATGGCGGCGTGGGTTAGTTCATGTTCTTTTATATTTCTGAAAAGCCTATCCCAGATCTGTTGTGATATCAGATCCGCTTTTTCATAGTTTTCCCAATCTGGCAAATGGATTATAATATTGGTTTTAACTCTTGTTTTTGCGATATGGCATTTTTTCCCACGAATTTCATAATCAACTTCAGGAAGAAGTTTAATGGCTGCAACCCCTAATGTTGCATCATATTTTCCCTTGGCTTTAATTGGTGATTGTTTTTGAAAATCACGAAATATCTGTTGTGAAGTTTCGCCTCTTACTTTGAAAAATTGAAATTCCTGATTAATCAGGACTTCTGAAAAAGCGCTATGGCTTAACAAAATGCCAGAAACAGTTATGACGGGGAAAATCTTCTTCATAATATTGAAAAGCATTTATAACCTCAATAACGCAAACTAGGTGGTAAGTTATTTATCCCTATAAAGTGACTCTAGGGAAGCTTTTTGTTTCTTTTTGTTTTTGGCAAGTTTAACCTGATTTTCTTACTTTATTATGAGTGGCGATATTTGGTTGTCGGGCTTGGTAAAATTGACCGTACTTCATGACCTTCCTGCGGTGTGCGTGGAACCATTAAAGCTAGAAGTAAGCTGCATAAGGCCATGAATGCACCTGATAAAAAGACCACATGGGGTGAATATATCCAAATAATACCGAATAAGACAGGAACAAAGACCGCGGCAATATGATTGATGGTAAAGGCAACGCCTGCTGTTGGTGCAATATCGCTGGGGTCTGCTATTTTTTGAAAATAGGTTTTAATCGCAATTGCCATGGCAAAAAAAGCATGATCAATAACATAAAGTGTGGCTGCCCATTCTGCCGATTGTACAAAAGCATAAGATATAAACACGCCAATGAGGCCAATATATTCAAGAATTAAAGCATTCCGCTCGCCAATTTTTCCGATGAGGCGCCCAATTTGTGGGGCCAGTAGCATATTGATAATGCCGTTGATAATAAACAGGCTTGCAACATGGTGGACATCATAGTCAAATTTTTCCACCATCAATAGGGCTGCAAATACAGTGAAGATCTGTCGTCTGGCGCCCCCCATAAAAGTAAGCGCATAAAAAAGCCAATACCGTTTTTTAATGATTAGTTTGCGCTTTTGAGGGACACCCGTTTCAAAACTTGGAAACCAAAAATAAATGAAAAGGATTAAGCTCAATGTTATTATGCCGGATAAGGTGAAAATACTGGCAAAGCCAATATCAAGGCTTTTCCATAAACCAAAAATCAATCCGTAAGCTGTAAGTTGGGCAAAAGCACCAGCAGCGATAATTTTTCCCATTTGTTTTGGCGCATCACTTTTGCTAAGCCATTGCAGGGAAAGGGATTGATTGCAGGTTTCATAATAATGAAATCCAACCGACATGATAAACGTTGTGACAAGTAAGCCCGACAATGTGTTAAAATAGCCTGTTAACAGAACACCACCCCCAAGAAAAACAAGGGATAAAAGGGCTAGGCTACGTTCTCTCATAAATAGAATTAGGTAAATTGCCAAAAAAGCCAGAAAGCCCGGAATTTCACGAATTGTCTCTTGAAGGCCAATTTCAAAGCCTGTTAAGCTGATCTCATCAATTGCAAAATTTTTAATCAAAACCCACCAGGCAGCAAAAGAAAACTGCATGGCAGCTTGCATCATCATTAGCATTAAAAGCGGGGTTTTATAAGGTGTGTAGGTCATTTGCAAAAGAGCTATATTATACTTGTTTTGACGATCTTAAAGCTTTGGGCCGCATATAGGTTATAAGAGTTCCATTGCCCCATTCAAGATTTTGCCAATTTTCGGCTGTTAGAGAAATTATGGTGCAGGTAGCTGTTGGATAAGTAACGCGTAAGGCACCAGAACTTCTTCGTTGATCTTCCCTTAAAAGGCGCAAGGCCAAATCATGGATACCAGGATTATGGCCAATCACCATTGCCGTTTTAACAGTGTCTGAAAGACGCTCAATTTCAGCTTTAATATTTTCAGCCGTTGCCAGATAAAGTGTATTTAAGAACTCAACCTTTCCAGTTAAGTCAAGATGCTTTGCCAAATCAGCAGATGTTTCGCGGGTTCTGGTTGCAGAAGAACATAAAACTTTATCTGGTGTTATTCCTTGATTATGCAGCCAGTTACCCATAGTGATGGCCGCTTTATGGCCTCGTTCATTCAAGGGACGGTCGAAATCATCCATGCCGGGGATGGCCCAGGATGACTTGGCGTGACGAAAAAGAATGATTTGAAGCATATAAGCGCCCTCTTGAAGTGGGAAAATTTTGTCAAGGATTACATAAACTTTATTGAAACAGGCGGCAAGTTTTGCCGCTTGGGTACAAAATTGCCGAGTAAACTTTTGCTCATTGATTTAGTTAAATAGTATTAAGATATTGTTATACATCGTTTATTTTTTATTTTACGAACTTGGCACGCTCTTTGCGGGTATCCATGGCAATGACGTCTTATGCGTTTTTTTTAAGTTAAGTGTAATGGGTAGTTGCAAAAAGGTGAAGTAATATGGGTGTTTTTGGTTCCATTAATACGGCCGTTAGTGGTCTTCGGGCGCAAGCTTTCGCGCTTGAAAATATTTCAGGTAATATTGCTAACTCGCAAACAACGGGTTTTAAAAGACAAGATACAAGTTTCTTTGAGCTGGTATCAGATAGTGCTGATACACAGGCGGATCAAAATTCAGGTTCTGTGCGTGTTGCCTCACGGTCTACAAATGAAATTCAGGGCAATATTACAGCCTCTGATGTTTCAACAAATGTGGCCATTAATGGTGATGGGTATTTTGTGGTTGAGCGACCAACCAGTTTTACGAATGGTGAACCTGTTTTTACGGGGGATGAATTTTATACACGGGCTGGTGATTTCGCGCTCTCCAGCGATAATTTCCTTGAAAATGGTTCAGGTTTTTTCCTGGAAGGCTTTCCGCTAGATGGCAATAACAATGTTAATACATCTGACCCTCGAGGTTCTACACCCATTCAAGTTAGTCGTGACCCTTTACCACCAGTTCCAACAACAGAAATTAATTTTGAAGCGTCTTTACCGATTTTTCCTGCAACATCCAATTTCAACCCTGATATTGCAAATTCGGAACTATTGGACCCTTCTTTACGCACTGCTGCTCCTGGTAGTCAGGCACAGGATGTTATTACCTTGGCTGATAATCAGGCGTTTTTAGATACGACTCTTCCTGGCGGAAGTGTCAATGTTATCGGCCCTCGGGGTATTCCTGCCAATGTGGAATTCCGTTTTGCCAAAACAGAAACTGAGGGTGTAACACCAATTGTCCCTGGGACTGCAACCATTGATGTTGGTGCTGCGGATGGTATTGATTTAACGGCTGTTGCAGCCACAGATACACTGGATATCACTGTAGGTGGTGCAACTCTTAATGTTGTTTTTAATACCGGTACAGTTCCTGCAACTGTTG
Source organism: uncultured Alphaproteobacteria bacterium (assembly GCA_938034375.1). Taxonomy (GTDB): domain Bacteria; phylum Pseudomonadota; class Alphaproteobacteria; order Rhizobiales; family JACESI01; genus JACESI01. The sequence goes on from CALHLB010000111.1 coordinate 10,480, forward strand.
CATCTCCAGCGGATCTTGCAAGTGCTATTAACAATGCAGTAACAGATACCGGTTTTGCTCAAAACCTTGTTGCATCAGTTGATGCAAACGGAGACTTGGCTTTGAATTCGAGTACTGGTGACGTAACTGCTTTTGTTTTTACTGATGTTTCAGGTGCCGGTGCGGATGATTTTACAGGTCCTGGTACAGGTGATGGTGCTTTTAATGCTGATTTTGATGCTGGGGGCATACCAACACAGGATATTTATAACCTTTATTATCGTACCGATACAACATCCAGTTTAACGAGCAATCCGCCAGCTGCTGGCACAACACCAATTTGGCAGCGGATTGACCAGCAATATGTTTTTGATTCTGGTGGTCAATTGGCTACAACGACACCACCTTTAATTCTGAATGATTTTACGATTAATGGTCTTAATGTTGGCAATGTTACTTTTGATAATGATGATGGATTTATTCAAGTCGCGACTGCTAATGGCAGTAGTGGTCTGGTTTCGGATGCGCGGATTGGCGCCAATGGTTCTCCTTTAGGTGAATTTCGCGGTGTGAACGTTACTGATGGTGGCATTGTTTCCATTTCCTATTCTAATGGAGCCACGGTTGATGTAGCTGAAATTGCTGTTGTGACCTTTGATAATGATGCAGGCCTTCAGCGGGTTGATGGGGGCGGCACCTTTGCTGCAACTGCTTCTTCTGGCGCGCCAACGCGCGGGTCAAACACTGTTGTTGATGGGGGAGCGCTTGAAGCCTCCAATACAGATATTGCGGATGAATTTACCAAACTGATTGTTACCCAGCAGGCCTATACAGCCAATTCACGGGTCATTACAACAGCAGACGAACTTCTATCTGAAACAATCAATATCATTCGATAATTAACATCATTTCCTCGCGCATCATTGCTTCTTTAGTTGGTGTGCGAGGGCCTTTTAACATGCAAATGAGTGCCTTTACATGAGCATTACGGGAGCCCTTTCCAACGCAATTTCGGGTTTGAATGTAACCCAGCGCGATCTTGATACGGTTGCGGGGAATATTGCTAATGCTGAAACAGAGGGCTTTACCAGAAAACGGATTATTCAAAACGAGTTTGTTACGAATACAGGTTCGGCCAGCGTTCGGGTTGTTGGTGTTGAGCGGGTTATTAATGAACAGGCGCAGGCTCAATTACGTTCTTTTGGTGCGTTAAATGTTGGCAGTCAAGTCACCGCAGACTTTTTAAACCGCCTTGATACGGCTTTTGGTGAACCAGGCGGTATTTCATCCATTGATACAGGGTTTAATCAGGCACTTTCATCACTTGAAAATCTTTCCGCATCGCCAGATAGTTCTTCATCACAGGTGCAGGCTGTCAATGATCTTAGGGTATTTTTGGCGCAATTAAATAATCTTTCCGGCACTGTTCAAGATTTGCGGGCTGAAGCCGATGTTGCGATTGCAGATGTGGTTCGGCAGGCCAATATTGCCCTTGAAGGGATTGCTGATACAAATGCGCGTATTATTGCGGCACAAGGAACTGGTTCTGAACGAGCAAATCTGCAAGATCAGCGCGACCGTTTTATTGATGAACTCGCTCAAATCATTGATCTTGAAGTCACAGAACTTCCCAATAGTGGTGTTCGTATTCAAACAACTGGTGGGATTGCGATTTTTGATAATCAACCCTTGCAGCTTTCTTTTAATCAGGCTGGTACGGTTAGCCCTCAAACCACCCGAGAAAATGGTTTGTTGTCAACGGTTTCTCTGGTTTCTGCTACCGGTTCGATTAATGTCGATTTATTAAATGCTCGTGGTTTGCAACGTGGCGCTCTTGCCTCCTATATAACGTTGCGCGATGAAACATTGCCGCAAATTCAGTCTCAATTAGATGCATTTGCTTCTCAACTGGCATTATCCGTTTCAATAAATGAGGTTGCGGGTACTGATATTGCCAATGGCCAGGAAATTGATCTGGCAGGGATTCAAGACGGTAATGAAGTATCACTTGGTTTTACCAATTTAACGGGGCAAAGCCAGAGTGTTACTTTGGTTCAGGTGTCTGATGCATCACAATTGCCTTTACCGCAGAGTTTTACGCCTAACCCGAATGATATTGTTATTGGCGTTGATTTTTCTTCTCCCACAATTGCAGCGGACATTCAAACCGCGCTTGATACTTTTGCGCCTGGAAATGGTGTTAGTGTTGGGGTTGCCGGGACGACATTTCAAATTACGGGTGCTGTTCTTGCAACAATTGATGAGCTTACAGCAGGCATTAGTAATACGTCTTTTACGAATGGTCTTTCTGTTCCCTTGTTTGAAGATAGTCTCGATCGAAGTGCTTATACTAATGCACCAGGAACTCAGACAGGCTTTGCAGGTCGTATCAGACTTTCGGACGAAATTTTATCAGATCCGTCTCTCCTTTCACGCTTTGAGACAACGACAACGAATGCCGGGGATTCGTCCCGTGTCAATTTCATTTTGGAGCAAATCAGGGAGGGTGTGAATACCTATTCCCCCCAGATAGGTATTGGTACCGCTTTAAACCCCATTCAAACATCGTCTGAAGATTTTCTGCAAACAATTATTTCCACACAGGGACAAAGGGCAACGGCGGCTCAACGAGAAGCAGACATTGCCGAAATTTCTTTCAATAGTGTGCAAGAGCGTGTTCAGGCAGATTCCGGTGTTGACATTAATACGGAGATTTCAAGATTGATTGAACTGGAGCGTTCTTTTCAGGCCAATGCTCGCATTTTATCAACGGTACAAGATTTGTTTAACACTCTCTTTCAGGCGGTGAATTAGATATGGCCATTGCTTCCTCGTTGATTTCCGGCGCTTCTTTTGTTCGTTCTGAGGCTTTGCTTCAAAATCAGGAACGTTTAACTGATTTGAACCGGCAACTTGCAACCGGTGAACGAGCAACAACATATGGTGGACTTGGTCTTGATAGAGTTCAATCCATTAATCTACGTTCAGAGATTTCGCGTTTTGAATCTTTTCAAGATACAATTCAGCGCGTTGATTTACGCATTAATGTCACAACATTAGCGCTTGAGCGGCTGGAAGCCATTCGCGTTGAATCACGTTCTGCCATCTCTCCTAACAATTTCGTTGATCTTGGAAATGGTCGCACATTTACGCAAGAATCAGCCACCGCAGCCTTGGCTGAAACGGCAGCGCTTTTAAACACTCAGGCTGATGATCGTTATGTTTTTGCTGGCAGTGATGTTTTAAATCCTCCTATCGTTAATCTTGACTTGATTTTGGATGGGGATGCAACAAGGCAAGGTCTACGCGATGTAACAGATGAACGCATAAGGGCTGATAGGGGCCTACTTGGTTTAGGACGCTTGGATATTCAAATTGACCCTTTGCAAACAACGCGCGTCACATTAAGTGAAGAGGTGGCTACGGATTTTGGCTTTGATTTAAATAACGTAACTAGTAATTTAAGCAATGTTGCGACAACGTTTACCGATATTGGATTAACGCCTGCAGCCCTTAGTTTTGATGCAACACCATTTGATAATTCGACTAGTTTTGATATCACCGTAGATGGGGAAACCATTTCATTAAGTGGTGGAACCAATTCATCCCTAACGATTGATACAGCCGGTTTTGATGCAACAAGTTCTTTTGATCTTACTGTAGATGGTGAGACGATCAGCATTTTTCCCGGAGATGCGGATGATGCGCTCGTCCTTGAAACAAACCTGAATTCAGCTATAGCTGCAAACCCTAATTTAACAGGGCAGGACCTGGCTGTAAGCGTTTCTGGTACTGATGTGATTGTGACGTCAGGGGCAAGTGACATTCAGGTCATTAACCCTGCTGGTGCTGGCGCTATTGCCGCAAGATCGGATATTGATGGTACAGGCTTTGTAGGCGGGCAGGCCAGAAATTCTTCTGTTTTAGAAAATTCCATTAATGTTGCCATTGCCAATAACCCCAATTTAACAGGAACGGATTTAGCGGTTTCCAGGTCGGGAAATGCCATTACGCTCACTTCAACGGTAACAGATATTACAACAATTGCTGGTACAAATGGTCCAGGCAATTTAACAACGGTTGGGGGTACAGGATCTGGGACGGCCTTATTGCCTTTTGACACAGCGGGGTTTGATAATACCACCAGTTTTAACATTACTGTTGATGGAGAAACCTTGTCATTTGCTGGCGGAACAGATGCAGCATTAACCATTGATACAGCGGGTTTTGATACTACATCGGCCTTTGATCTTATTGTTGAAGGTGAAACCATCAATATTTTGCCAGGCGATGCGGATGATGCGCTTAATCTTGAAACAAGTTTAAATGCTGCCATTGCCGCCAACCCAAATTTAACAGGATTTGATTTGGTCGTTGGTGTGTCTGGAAGTGATGTTACCCTTACATCCAGATCTGGTGATATTCAGGTGGTAAACCCTTCAGGGTCGGGAAGTGTGGCGGCCAGCTCTAATGTGGATGGGATACCTTTTGTCCAGGGGGAGGCAAGTGACCTTGCAACATTTCAAACTTCTCTTAATGCAGCCATTATTGCCAATTCAAATCTAACAGGTGGCGACTTAACTTTTACGACCTCTGGAAGCGATATCACCTTAAGTTCTACTGCCTCCAACATTACTATCACTGATATTGTGAATGGTCCGGGCAATCTTACAACTGTTGGAGGGGCTGGCGGTTCTACTGCTTTTGACGAACCCATTGCTTTTTCGCCTGATCCGGGTGTTGAAAATCCTGCCAGTTTGGAAGTGAATTTTATTGGTCAACCATTACCTGAAGAAACCTTCTCAGTTGTTCTTGATTTACCAGATGGAACACAGGAAACAATTACATTAAGGGCGAGCGCCTTTGCAATTGAGGCAGGTGATTTTCAAATCGGTGAAACGCCAGAAGAAACAACGCTTAATTTTCAGGCTGAGTTACGGGAAAGAGTTCAATTTCTGGCCGATACATCGCTTTATGCCGCTTCAACTATTGTCGCTTCGGATAGTTTTTTTGATACAGCCGGAGGAGGGGTGCCGCAAAGGGTTGATAATATTGGATCCCCTGAAACGGCTATCGGCCTTGTTGATGCAACACAAGATAATACCGTTTTTTTCTATACGGGCCGCAATGATGCGGGGAATGCGCGGGAGGATATTCGCGCTCGTGTTGATGATACGATTACTGTGAATTACGGTTTGCGGGCTAATGAAGATGGCTTGCGAGATAGTTTTGCCTCACTTGCAGCTTTTACAATTGCGGAATTTACCAATGGCAGCGATTTTGAAAACCAGGCACGCCATAATGCGCTGGCTGAACGAACCAATCGGAATTTAGCTGTTAATGTGGATGAACCCTCTATTCAATCAATTGTTCAAGAGGTTGCAGGTATTCAGGTGGTTTCTGATAATGCCAATCAACGCCATGATGTAACAATCAATTCCTTTAATTCCATCCGAGAAGAGATTGAAAGGGCCGACCCTACTGAAACGGCTGTGCAACTTTTATCTCTCCAAACGCAGATTGAAGCGAGCTTAACGGCTTCCTCACGTATTTCAGAATTATCGCTTTTGAATTTTATTTAGAGTTTTTGACATAAAAAATGCCGCTATAAGCGGCGTTTTTTATTTATGCTTGTGTCGCTTATGACCTTAAACCAATTG
>CALHLB010000112.1 GCA_938034375.1 uncultured Alphaproteobacteria bacterium
CCTGATTTAAGTTTAAGGCCTATTGCTGAAGCTTGTTCAGAAGTTTTCTGCCAAACGGTTTCTTTTTGTAACGAAAGTATTGGCGAGAATGCTGAAAAAGCTGTTGCAGCCATGAAAAATGGTAAAATTCTTCTTCTTGAAAATACCCGTTTTTATGAAGGCGAAGAAAAAAATGACCCTGATTTTGCAAAAAGCCTAGCAAAATTAGGCGACATTTTTGTAGCAGATGCTTTCTCCGCATCGCATCGCGCTCATGCTTCAACCGTTGGTATCGCCAATTATCTGCCAACAATTTGTGGGCGCACCATGCAGCAAGAGTTAGAAGCATTGGAAAAAGCACTCACATCACCAGCCCGTCCAGTTGTGGCCGTGGTTGGTGGGGCCAAGGTTTCAACAAAAATCGATTTATTAGAAAACCTGGTAAGCCGTGTTGATAGTTTGATTATTGGCGGCGGCATGGCCAATACATTTTTAGCTGCTCAAGGTATAAATGTTGGAAAATCCTTATGTGAACATGACTTAGCATCAACAGCCATTAAAATCATGAAAGCAGCTGAAAAAGCAGAATGTAATATTATCTTACCGATAGATGTGGTTGTTGCAAAAGACTTTAAAGCTAATACAGAAAATCAAACTATTTCAGTTGAGAATGTGCCAGAAGATACGATGATACTGGACGCTGGCCCAAAAACCGTTGAAGCCATTAAACGCACAATTGATAGAGCCAAAACATTGGTCTGGAATGGCCCATTAGGTGCTTTTGAATTAACTCCTTTTGATAAAACGACAATAACCGCTGCTCAACATGCCGCAGCACAAACAAAATCAGGAAAACTGATGTCAATTGCAGGGGGCGGCGACACGGTTGCAGCACTAAACCATGCAGGTGTTGCTGAAGATTTCACCTATGTATCAACCGCAGGCGGGGCTTTTCTTGAATGGCTTGAAGGAAAGCGCCTGCCAGGGGTAGAAATTTTGAAAAATTAAGGGTATTTCAAACCTGAAAAATTTTTAAAACGTCGCCTTATATGAAAGCGCGGCGTTTCATATAAACAGAGCGACTTTTTCGCACATAAAACGTTGAACAAGGCTTGAAAAAACGAGGTCGATAAAATGAGTATAATCAAACCAGGTGTCGTAACAGGCGAAGAATATGCAGCCCTTGTTGAAGCCTGCAAAAAAGGGGGCTATGCCCTTCCTGCCGTCAATATCTCAGATGTCAACACTTTAAACGCAGCACTTGAAGCTGCCGCAACCACGAAATCAGATATTATTATTCAAATGTCCAATGGCGGTGCCGGTTTTTATGGTGGCCCCTCAATTAATACAATGGAAATGAAAATAAAAGGCGCTATTTCTGCTGCCCGTCACGTTCATATGATGGCAGAAGACTATGGCGTAGCCGTTGTCCTTCACACAGACCATGCCAACCGGAAGCTTTTACCATGGGTTGATGGCATGATGGATTACAATGAAAAAGCAAAAAAAGAAACCGGCAAACCGCTTTTCTCTTCTCACATGATTGACCTCTCAGAAGAAGCATTAGACGATAATATTGGAACCTGTGCTGAGTATTTAAAACGTATGGCCCCTTGCGATATTTCCCTGGAAATTGAACTTGGCGTAACAGGCGGTGAAGAAGATGGTGTCGGTTCTGATTTAGAAGAAGGTGCAGACAACGCCCATCTTTACACTCAGCCAGATGACGTCTTACAAGCTTATGACGCTTTATATACTATTGGTCATTTTTCAGTTGCCGCCTCATTCGGTAATGTTCATGGCGTTTACAAACCTGGCAATGTCAAACTACGCCCAGAAATTCTGATCAACTCACAAAATTTGGTACAAAAAGAGCGGAACACTGGTGATAAACCCCTTCACCTTGTTTTCCATGGCGGCTCTGGTTCTGAAAAAGATAAAATTGCCGAAGCGCTCTCCTATGGCGTCTTCAAAATGAATATTGACACAGACACACAGTTTGCCTGTGCAAAAGGTGTTGGCACTTATGTTGACCAACATCCTGAAGCCTTCAAACATCAAATTCACCCTGAAACAGGCGCACCGTTAAAGAAATTCTATGACCCCCGTAAATGGAACAGAGATGTGCAAAAAAGCATGGTCGCCCGTTTAGAAGAAGCGTTTCACGACCTTCAAAGTTATGGGCGTTCTGTTTGCAATTAAAAGCACAGGCCTTTAAAAGATAGAACTAAAAATCCCCGATTCGCAAATATCGGGGATTTGCTTGCTAATCGATGGAAAATGATGTGACCGCTGTTCATCCAGAAGAAATTTACCGCACAAGACTGTGTCTCATTACCCCCCCTTTCTATAAATTAGCTGATTTTGCACCGCTGCTGGAAAACGTTTTAAAAACAAGCGATGTTGCCTCTCTCATTATCACGCAACCAGAGGAGGAAGAATATGCAAACGCAGTTAAGACCCTTGTCCCCCTGACCCAAAAATATGGCGTTGCAAGTCTACTTCATAATGACAGCCAGTTAATGGGACGCACAGGTGCTGATGGTTTGCATCTTGATGGACAAATTGAAGATATTGTAGAGATAGTTAAGGCCCATCAAGAACGGTATATTATGGGCATTGGCAATATTAAAACCCGCCATGAAGCCATGATGATTGGCGAGGGACCTGTTGATTACCTTTTCTTTGGCCAGCTTGATGGAGATAGGCAACCCACTATCTATAAAAAATCATTTGCTTTGGCTGAATGGTGGAGTTCCATGATGGAAGTCCCTGCCATCGTAATGGGCGGAGACGCCCTTACTAGTGTTTCACAAGCTGCACAAGCAAGCATTGACTTTGTTGCTCTTCAAAAGGCAGTCTGGGAAAGTGCAGACCCTGTGACGGCTGTGAAAGAAGCCAATATCATGCTTGATAGCCTTTTTGAAGAGCAACAAAAGTGAAGCACCGTGAAAAAAAAATAAACCTGCTAGGCCTAACGCTATTCTTATTTTTAGCCACACCTCTTTATGCACAGGTTAAGCAATCCGCATCACAAAACACCTTTAAATCACCCACGGATATTTCAGCCCGCCCCCAGAAAATTGATGATCCAAAGGTCGACATTGCCTACGGTCTTTTTCAAAGAGGCCTTTATCTGTCTGCCTTTGCAAAATCAACACAACTTGCAGAAGAAAATGATGCCGCGGCACAAACCTTGTTAGGGGAATTAAATCGTTTGGGCCTTGGCGTAAGAAAAGACTTGGAATCCGCTCTCTCATGGTACCAACTTGCCAGCTCAAACGGCGATGAAAAAGCAGCTTTTCGGTTAGCTTTTATGTATCTGGATGGTGAAGGCACCGAAAAGAATAAGAAAAAAGCCGCAGAGTACTTTCAAAAAGCCGCCAAGAAAGGGCATGTTTTAGCGCTTTATAATGTGGGTTTGATGCATTTGTCTGGCGAAGTATTGGAAAAAGATTTTAAAAAAGCCGCCAACGCACTTTTAGAAGCTGCAAAAGCAGGTAATCATGATGCACAATTTGCCATTGCTGAACTTTATCGCAACGGCAATGGCGTTGAGCAAGATGAAATACTTGCAACCCTCTTTTTTGGAAAGGCCGCTCGCGGGGGGCATGATACGGCACAATTGGAATATGCCGCCAGACTACTAAACGGCATTGGTATTGCCAAAAACCCAAAAGATGCTACTTTGTGGTTTATTATCGCAGCCCAAGAAGGCAATGCCATTGCCCAAAACCGGTTAGCGCATCTTTATAAAAACGGCATTGGCGTTCCGCTTGATCCCGTAACCTCTGCAAGTTGGCATCTTATTTCCAAAAAACAAGGCTTTAAAGATGAGACACTAGACGGATATATTGCAACATTGGATGCTGAAATAATGAAAATTGCACAACAGAAATCCACGGCTTGGCGGGTAAAAAAATACTGAACGTCTGATCGATAATTAAGGATTTAAGTGCTTTTTTCTTGCATATTTTGTTTATTAATGGTTCAAGCGCCAAAGTCTAAAATCTGATCCCACTCTAGTTCAGGCATAAATCGATGAAAATCAATGGCAACGAAATTCGCCCAGGTAATGTTATTCAACATCAAGACACAATTTGGGTCGCAGTTAAAACGCAACATGTAAAACCTGGCAAGGGTGGAGCCTTTGCACAAATTGAATTAAAAAACCTGATTGACGGCAGAAAGTTGAATGAACGTTTTCGCGCAACAGAAACAGTTGAACGCGTCCGTCTGGAACAAAAAGACTATCAATTCCTTTATGAGCAGGGCGATGCCCTGGTTTTCATGGATATGGAAAGCTATGAACAACTGGAACTTCAAAAAGACTTTGTTGGTGAACGCGCCGCTTTCTTGCAAGATGGCATGGAAGTCACTGTTGAAAGCCATGAAGGCCGGCCCATCGGCATACAGCTACCTGATCAAGTAACACTGGAAATAACGGAAACCGAGCCGCATATCAAAGGCCAGACAGTTTCTTCCTCTTATAAGCCTGCAATGTTAGAGAATGGCGTACGAACCAATGTCCCTCCTTTCGTTGGCGTAGGCGACAAAATTATCGTAGATACCAATGAAATTACTTATGTAAAGCGCGCAGAGTAACGCTTTTAACCGATTAAGGAATAAAGATATGGCGCAACTCTCCGCGCTCATGAATGTTATGGTGCAGGCAGCCCTAAAAGCAGGTCGCCGCCTAAAACGTGACTTTGGTGAAGTTGAAAATCTTCAGGTTTCAGTAAAAGGTCCGGCTGATTTCGTATCAACAGCTGATAAAAAAGCCGAAAGCACGCTTTATAATGAACTTGTAAAAGCTCGCCCCAAATGGGGATTTCTTATGGAGGAATCCGGCGAGATTGTTGGCGAAGACAAACAGCATCGTTGGATCATTGATCCCCTTGATGGCACGACAAACTTTTTACATGGTATTCCGCATTTTGCGATTTCAATCGCCGCTGAGAGCCAGGGAAATTTACAAGCAGCCCTTGTTTATAACCCCATTACAGAAGAACTTTTCACTGCGGAGCGCGGCAAGGGCGCTTTTTTAAACGATCGCCGCTTGCGTGTTGCAGGCAGACGCAACTTATCCACATCCGTTATTGGAACCGGCATCCCCCATATTGGGCGCCCAGAACATGGTAAGTTTTTACTAGAACTAGCACATCTCATGGGAGAAACGGCAGGTATTCGCCGCATGGGCGCAGCTTCTCTTGATCTAGCCTATATCGCCGCAGGCCGTTTAGATGGCTTTTGGGAACGCGGCCTTCAACCATGGGATATGGCAGCAGGCATGTTGTTAATAACAGAATCAGGCGGCTATATCAGTGATATTGACGGGCAGAACCAGATTTTTGAGAAAGGCGATATTGTAGCAGGCAATGAACTTATACAGTCAAAACTGGTTACGGCACTCAAAAAAGCGCGCGCAAATAAATAATAAGAAAATAATCTCGCCCTTTGCCATTATCTATTCGCATTTACAAGTTTTTTTCTCTTTAAAATTACTTTACTAATAGCAATCATGTTTTCATCGTACTACATTTTGCAGAAGTACAAGAGAAAGGGCCTTTAAATGGCAAAAGACTATGATCCTTACCATATTGAGAGACCAAACTCCTATCTCATCATTATGGTAATTTTCCTAATCATTGTCTCTTTTGTCGGGCTGATTCTTTATCGTGAAATTATAACAGCTTATAATGCCAATGTTGGGCTCAATTCTATTATCGGCTTAACCCTGTTTTTCGGTATCATTTTATCTTTTACCCAAATTATTCGCCTTTACCCAGAAATTAACTGGGTTAACACATATCGCCTTGATCGTGCAGCCCTTGCCATACGCGGTAATCCGCGCATGCTTGCGCCCATGGCAACGCTTCTAAGCGACCAGAAAAATCAAGATACGATTTCAACACAAGCCATGCGCTCCATTCTTGATTCAATTGGTCAACGCCTTGATGAAGGACGCGACACTTCACGCTACCTTATCAGTCTACTTGTTTTTTTAGGTCTTTTAGGCACTTTTTGGGGGCTTTTACAAACGGTCGGCGCCGTTGGCGAAACAATACAATCCCTTGATGTTTCATCTGGTGATTCTTCCCTTGTTTTTGAAGAATTGAAAACAGGGCTGGAAGCACCATTATCCGGCATGGGGACAGCTTTTTCATCCTCTCTTTTCGGCCTTTCAGGCTCTCTCATTCTAGGTTTTTTGGATTTACAATCCGGCCATGCTCAAAATAGATTTTACAACAATCTTGAAGACTGGCTTTCAACCTTTACAAATGTTGTTGATAAAGCAGGGCTAAAAGAAGATGATATAACCTCAAAAGACCTTGCCCAGGCCATAGATCGTCTTTCACGAGTTATCACCACTGGCAACCGCTCATTAGAAGAGGGCAACACCCAAAACAGCGATGCCATCGCCAATCTGGCAGAAGGTATTCAGGGTCTTGTGCAAAATATGCGCTCAGAACAACAACTCGTCCGTAATTGGATGGAAGCCCAAAGTGACCAACAAAACGAGATAAAAGATTTCCTCAAGACATTAACCGATAAATAGGAGCCAGAAAACTGAATGGCCCTTGGACGTTATAGAAGAAACGAACAGCGAACTGATTATTGGCCAGGCTTTGTTGATGCCATGGCCACGCTCCTTTTAGTGATGATTTTCCTGTTATCAGTTTTCATGCTGGCACAGTTTTTTCTGTCACAGGAGATAAGTGGTAAAGACACCGTCCTCAACCGATTAAACAATCAGATTGCAGAATTAACAGAACTTCTCGCACTGGAGCGGGCAAGCTCAACCAATCTTTCAGACACCGTATCCGATTTGAGGGCCAATCTCTCTTCTTTGGAGGCTGATAACAAGCGCCTCAAATCAGTTGTGGAAAGCGGAACCGGCAATCAACAAAACGCTGAAAAGCAAATTAGCACGCTTACACAAAATCTTGACAGAGAGAAAGCGGTTTCAGCCAGAGCGTTAAGCCAGATTGAACTGTTGAACAAGCAAATCTCTGCTTTGAGACGACAAATTGCTGCCCTGGAAGATGCATTAGATGCTTCTGAAAAACGTGATCGTGAAAGCCAGACTAAAATTGCCAATCTTGGCAAGAGATTAAACGTTGCATTGGCGCAAAAAGTACAAGAACTCTCGCGTTTCCGGTCCGATTTTTTTGGCCGTTTGCGAGAGATTTTAAGCCAGCGCTCTGATATTCGTATCGTAGGAGACCGCTTTGTTTTCTCCTCAGAAGTTCTATTTGGTTCCGGGTCTGATGAAATCGGCGCCCTCGGTCAACAAGAGCTTGATAAACTGGCTAATGCAATTTTGGAACTTGAAGGGGAAATTCCATCTGAAATTAATTGGGTGCTGCGTATTGATGGCCACACAGACGACATTCCACTTTCAGGAAGCGGCAGACTGCGTGACAACTGGGATTTATCTGCCGCGCGCGCCATTTCTGTTGTGCAATATCTCATTAAAAAAGGCGTAACGCCCAACAGGCTGGTTGCAGCAGGCTTTGGTGAATTTCAACCACTCGATAAAAAGAATAGCAATGAAGCCCGTAATAAAAACCGCCGCATTGAATTGAAATTGACAGAACGCTAGAGCGTGTTTTCCAATAATAGATTCATTTATAGGATAAAAAATCGTGCAAGAACAGTGGTTTAGCGCATGAAAAATGAAATCAACTTTTATTTACTAAAGGCCTCGGTCAGTAAGTTCATATGACCAGCCAATGGATTTTTTTCTTGAACCGACACTTCTTCTGAAGCAAGCAAGGCTTCATCAAAGTGAATAACCTGATCTTGCAAACGCATAGAGCGTTGAATCAAATTTTGTAGTCTTATAGGCAAAAAACTCCAATTTTCTTCATTAGAAACAATGCTTTGTCGTTTTAATTTAACCTTTTGTTTTTCTTCTTGGGCTTGCTTGAGTGTCATTTCACCTTCACTCACTGCACGTTGCAATAAAAGCCAAGAAGCCAACTGCATCAACCGTGTTGTAAGCCGCATGGATTCGGTTGCATAAGCTAAAGAACCTTCTCGTTCCAAGAGTTTTGATTCCTCGCGCCCCTCAACGTCCAGATAATTAGCAGCCTCTTCAACCAAAGTCATACCTTTTTCGAATAATTCAAAAAAAGCAGGAGAGCCAATCAAACGATTAGAAAAGGAAAAGACCCCTTCATTTTCATTTAATTTGATTGTTTCTTGTTGGTCACTCATACTGCACACCTTTAAACTCTTAACAAAACATAAATATTATACGTCATTAAAAAGGCCTTGTACATTTTATAAAAGCGTGAGAAAAGCTTTACTGGAAATTAAGGTTAAAAAAAAAGCCGCTATTAAGGATAGCGGCTAGTCTAAACAGGGAGGCGTCAAACAGAGTGGTTAGGAGCCACTCAGTTCAGAATTTTGGCTAGAATTCAAAAACATCCAACTAAATTCTTTAACAACTATAGTAATAAAATATAAAGATTAACACGAGGTAAACGTTTACCTTATTTTTAAGCAGAATATTTATCAAATTTTAAAATTTTTTTACAAAAACCCTCAGCATTGGATAAAAAATCTTTTTTGATCTTCAATGCTTCTTGCAAACGTTCAAGCTCTTGATTGCTTAAGTTTATTCTTTTCTCAAGTTCATCAACACTCAAGCCATTTAATTCCTGGCCAATACAATGTTCGTTACCCCCATCCCTCTTCATATCATCAAGCATTTTCATCGCCTTGTCTTTTAAAATTATTCATCAAATTTTTATTAAAGCTTGTATTAAGGGGGTTTATAAATCCAATATTCCAAAGTGTTCTATTCTCCTGCCAAACATGAGTTGCAAGATTTATGGAAAAGGCGTATAGAAAAGTCATTCCCGTCACTGTCAAAGACATGACTGCCCCGTTTTTTAAAGCGGGCAAGCAATAGCGCAAGGATTTTATTCATGGCCCAAACACTTTTGATGCCCAAAGCCACAGCTGTCTGGCTTGTTGATAATACATCACTCTCTTTCGATCAGATTGCAGATTTCTGCGCCCTGCACCCCCTTGAAGTCAAGGCGATTGCTGATGGTGATTCTGCACAAGGTATTAAAGGGCTGGACCCTGTTGCGACTGGCCAGCTTTCACGGGAAGAAATTGAAAAAGCACAAAATGATTTGGCCCACAAACTTAAGATGTCAAAACCAAAAGTCATGGTACCCGACAGATCAAAGAAAGCGCCACGCTACACACCCGTATCACGCCGCCAAGATAGACCAAACGCAATTTTATGGCTTGTTCGCAACCATCCTGAATTAAAAGATTCCCAAATTATTAAACTTGTTGGCACAACAAAACCAACCATTCACGCCATCCGAACAAAAACACACTGGAATTCTGCCAATCTTACACCAAGTGACCCTGTTATTTTAGGGCTTTGTACGCAAATCGCACTCGATGATGAAGTTTCAAAAGCAGCCGCTAACCGGCCACCACAAGAAGAACGGGAAGAAAGCGCAACCCTACTGCCAATAAGCGAAACCGCGCCTTATCGCCCAGAAACACCACAACCTATTCTTGATCGCGATAATGTCTTTAGTTCAATGGATAAATCTGCCAGCGAGACAAAAGAAGAAGAACCTGAATATGATGCTGATTCTGTCTTCTCTAAATTATCAAACCTGAAAAAAGGTTAAATCAATAAAAAGGGCCAAAAGGCCCTTTTTTATTCGTCATCATGAACAGGCACAGTAAGGTTTAACCCCAACCGGCCACCATCGGCATAAAGCGTTTGCCCTGTTACATAGCTTGCCTCACCCGATGCCAAAAAGGAAATCAAGCTGGCAATTTCTTCTGGCTTGCCAAGACGCCCCAAAGGCGTTCTTGATAAAACTTTATTTTTTTCCACATTATCACCTAAAACAGTAGACATCATATCTGTCATAATAGAGCCAGGCGCCACAGCATTAACCCTAATACCGTAATCCGCAAGCGCAAGCGCCATAACCTTAGTTAACTGGTTCATCCCAGCTTTCGATACGGCATAGGGCAATTGCTCTGCAATAGTACAAACAGCGTCAACCGCCGAAATGTTAATTATACAGCCTGGTATAGACAAGCCGCCCCCAATCTTTTCAACCATATGGCGGGCAACTAATTGAGAAATCAGAAAAGCACCCTTTAAATTCACAGATAAGACACGATCAAAATCATCTGCCTTCAATGAAAGAAAATCTTCTTTGTGGACAATACCTGCATTATTGACAAGAATATCAATATCGCCAAAGGCTTCCAAGGTGCTGGCAATCAAATTATGCACATCCAAACGCTCACTAACATTGCAATGGACATAACGAATAGAACCATATTCCGTTAAACGATCAACAGCCTTCAAACCTGCATTATCATCTATATCAGCAACAACAAGCCTTGCCCCTTCCCTCAACAATCGCTCAGCAGTCGCATATCCAATCCCTTTTGCACCGCCTGTTACAATGGCAACTTTATTATCATGTAGAGGCATCAAGCTTCCCGCCTTCATTCATTAAAAATAAGATAATTTTATTCAAGGGTATGAGACCATTAATAATTATCAACAAATTATGGATAAAAAGCCTTTATATGGCAATACTAGCTTTTACCGGCCTCAGCCTGGTTTAATCGAGCAAGACCTTGTTTGGCAGGGGCATGGCCCGGCCTTAAAGTTAATGCACGTTGATATGAACTTCTAGCTTTTTTAAACTCACCCAAACGCTCATTAGCGAAAGCATGGTTTGTCCACGCTGTATGGGAGTTACGGTCACGCTTCAAAGCTTCACTAAAATCGATTAGGCTCGCTTTCACATTACCAATGGCAATATAGCTGGCGCCGCGACCATTCCACGGCGCGGCCTGGCGGGGTGAAAGAGAGATTGCCGTTGTAAAATCATCAATTGCTTCATTATGACGATTATTTGCTTGATATAAAAGTCCACGATTATGAAATGCACGTGGGTCTGATGTTCCAAGGGTAATGGCCTGATTATAATGATCGAGCGCTTTAACGGCATTTCCTTCTTCGCGGAAAATATTACCAAGGCCTATATGGGCAACATCATAGGATGAATTAATTTTAAGGGCCTGATTATAATCATTAGAAGCTAGGGTTATTTCACCTGCAGACCGGCGCAATAATGCGCGATTAGCATAAGCCTGATAAAATTGCGGATTAATTTCAAGCGCTTTATTGAAATCTGACAAAGCCTGGCGGAACTGGCCAGCTGCACCATAAGCAGAGCCTCTTGTATTATAAGCTGCCGCATTATCAGGGTTTTGTTCAATAACTCTGGTTAAAGAAGAAATATTTCCACTAGAGCCGGCTGTTGGATTTACCGCAGCCAGTTCTATAAGAGAGCCGTTCCCCTGACAAGCAACCAACCCAAGAGCACATATACTAGCGATGAAAAAGCATTTAAAATCATTTTTCATGAAAACGGTCTCTCTGTTCGTTAAATTCATTATATATGACATGCAATGAAATATAGCGAAAGTATGGAAATTAAAAAGGCAGGGCTGCAAAATATATATTACACACCCTACCTAAAAATTTTAGACCCCAAAAGAGCTACCTTATCGGCGTGGTTTTCCAGGAAGAAGACCTTCACGTTGCATACGCTTACGAGCAAGCTTACGGGCACGGCGGATAGCTTCTGCTTTTTCACGAGCCTTCTTCTCAGAAGGTTTCTCATAAAAATTTCTCAGCTTCATTTCACGGAAGATACCTTCACGCTGCATTTTTTTCTTGAGCGCTCTGAGCGCTTGGTCGACATTATTATCGCGAACGAGTACTTGCACGCGTCTATCCTATTCTCAGTTATATCTTAGTTTTCAAAACGCAAAAAACTTTGGCCCTCATAGCCAAGTGCGCCATCAAGTGGCATGTACCTAACAGAAAGACAACGGCTTGTCCATGCACTTGTCGGATTATATTTGTGCCATTTGGAAAAAACAACAAATTATTATGCCCATTTGCTCAATTTATTAATATGACCCATTTTACGTCCTGGGCGGGCATCATTTTTTGCATAGTCATGAAAATGAACATCTTCCTGCGAGGCATAAAACTGCCAATCATTAATATCTGTTCCTAACAAGTTTTCCATAACAACATTGGAATGACGCCTGGCATTTGCAAGAGGCCAGCCACATATAGCACGAATATGCTGCTCGAATTGCGAATGCGTTGCTGCATCCATTGTCCAATGACCAGAATTATGAACCCTTGGCGCAATTTCATTGACAACCAGATTTTGCTTGCCATGCTTTGTAACAACAAAAAATTCAATACCCATGGCACCCACATAATCAAGGCGTGTAATAATGTTATGCGCTATTTCTTTGGCTTTCACATTAAGCGCATCATCAATATCTGCCGGCACTGTTGATGTTTTTAAAATATGATTTTGATGAACATTTTCTGCAATATCAAAAGCAAAAACATCGCCATTCACACCCCTTATGGCAATTATCGAAACTTCTTTTTCAAAAGCGACAAGTTCTTCCAATATAAGAGGAACATTTCCCAGTTCATTCATGGCTTCAACTGGCGAAATAGGCTCTTTTTCAAGCAGCATAATTTGCCCTTTGCCATCATAGCCAAAACGGCGAGTTTTCAAAACGCCGTTTCCACTAAAATCATAAAGCCCCTTATTTAAATTTTCAATAGAAGTGACGTCATAAAACCGCGCAACATCGACACCACAATCAAGCAAGAAATTTTTCTCAATCAGCCTATCTTGCGATACTTTAAGCGCATTGGGCTTTGGATAAACAGTACAAAATTGAGAAAGATATTCAACCGTTTCAACAGGAATATTTTCAAACTCATATGTAATAACATCAACGGATTTGGCAAATTCAGCTAAAGCAGCTTTATCTTCATATTTAGCGGTCATACCACCAACGCAAATATCAAAGGCAGGGCCTGTTGTTGGGCAAAAAACCTGACAACGAAACCCTAAAGAACTCGCGGCGATTGCAAGCATCCGCCCCAATTGACCACTGCCTAAAATACCAATTGCCGAACCGGGTTTAAGTGGTCTTTTTGTCATGGATTTACCCCTTATCCAAGATATTAGGTTTTGTCATCATCTACTGGAAACTCTGTAACGCGTTCTGACTGCTTCGCCCGCCATATGTCAAGCCTTTTAGCCAGGCCGTCATCATGAAGAGCAAGCACACTGGCAGAAAGCAGAGCAGCATTACTGGCCCCTGCCTTACCAATAGCCAAGGTTCCAACGGGAATGCCAGCCGGCATCTGAACGATTGAAAGTAAGCTATCCTTACCTGAAAGAGCCTTAGATTGTATTGGTACGCCGAAAACGGGGAGAGGCGTTAAGGCAGCACACATGCCAGGCAGATGTGCCGCCCCACCAGCACCTGCAATAACAATATCAAAACCCTCCGCTTTTGCCCCTTTAGCAAATTGATAAAGGCGCTCCGGCGTTCTATGCGCTGAAACAATGCGTGCCTCAAAGGCAATATCAAGCTCTGATAAAATATCGGCAGCATGTTTCATTGTCGGCCAATCTGACTGGCTACCCATAATGATTGCAACTTTTGCCTGTTTATCCGTCATTCCTGCCTCTTAGCTAAACTTTATGAAGGCGCGACTATACCTTTCTTACGGCTAGGTTCAAGAAAAACATTAAAGGGGCGTCATTCATACTGGTTAGTCGAATGGTTATTCTATCTTTAAAAACGCAATACGGTTTTCTTTTAAAAGTGGCAATAAAAGTTTTTTGCGCTTTTTATCGTAGCCAATATTAGCTGCAGGAACAGGCAAATTGGCAAAAGTTAAAATCGTACCTTTTTCATCAACAAGATAGATTTTAGCCGTTTCCCAGCTTGAAATAAAAAAACGACCTTTTTCATCCCTTATCAATCCGTCAAGAATCTTTCCAGGTAGAGATATTTCCTCTTCCATCTTACCTTCCACATTAAGATGATAAAAAACATTGCTGCCTCTCGTAACAACGCCAATCGTTCCATCATCCAATAATTCCAAACCATTAGGCTGTAAAAGGGCTGAACCATGTACCCATTTTTTTACTTTATTCTCATTGTCAATCTTATAAAGGCCGTCCTGTTCAGTTGCATGAAACCCACCATTAATAAAAGCAAGTGCACTATCGCTAACGTAAAGCGTTTTATCTGCGCCTAAAACAATGTCATTTAAAAAAGTCGTCCCATGAAGCTCGATTTTTCCTTCAGGCGCCCCTGTTCTGCGATTGAAAATTCTAACAACATCAATATCAACAACAAAAAGTTGATTGCCGCGCAATGCCATACCTTTCGGAGAATGAAGTTCAACATCAGCACTGGCTCCATCAATCCATTTCAAATCTATAATATCGCCATCAGAACTGATTTTAGAGATAAACCCATTATCATCTTTGGCTGGAACTTTTCCTGCAATATTGGAAACCAGATAAATATCCTGTTTCTCATCATGCAAAATAGTTTCAGGAAGATCAAAACCGACATTCTCTAAAATTTGCGCACTTTCAAAACCAGAAGCATGAGCAAAACAAATCGACCCAAAAACCATCATGACAAAACTTACTGAACACAACGCTATTTTCATTATATATATCCTTTTGGTATTAACTTTATGACCCTGATGGTCGTGTTAGAAATGGCTTGGCCATTCATTTTATTAAAATGACCTCTAATGTGTATTGCTCACATTAAAAATAATATCTAATTATAAAACATGTGCACTTAATAATAAAAAGCTATCACTATGCTCAATTTGAAAAGCGTTCAAGGTTTTGTTGAAATCGTAACAAGCGGAAGCTTTAGAAAAGCGGCCAATGCCATGAATATGTCACAACCAGCTTTATCAACACGCATCAGCCGACTTGAAGATGAATTAGGCTTTTTACTTTTGAAACGCAGCAAGCACGGTGTTGAAATAACAAGGGATGGCGCCAATTTTCTTCCCCATGCCGAAAGCCTATTGCACCACGTAAGAAAAACACAAGAAACAGCAAAAATGATAGCAAGAGGAGAAGAAGGATTTTTGAGGCTTGGTTATACACCTGTTTCTTTTTTTGGGTATGTGCCCAATTTTCTGAATGCTTACCAACAAGATTTTCCCAAAACAGTCATTTCCTATTCAGAACTGTTATCACATGATGTAGAAGAACAACTTGTGCGACAATACCTTGATGTCGGTATTATTCACCCCCCTTTACGACACAAAAACCTTTCATTTATTCAAATGAAAGCGGAACCGCTTGTTATAGCCTTACCTGAACATCATCCTCTCGCAAAAATGCCTACAATAGAATTATCAGCCCTTCAGCAAGAAAACTTTATTTTGGTACGTCGTGATATAGGACCTGTCTTTTTTGATAAAATTCTCACTTTATGTAACAGAGCAGGATTCTCACCCCGCATTTTGCAAACAGTTGAAACATCAATAGGCCTTATAGGTCTCGTTTCTGCTGGTTCAGGCATCGGATTTGTTATTCAATCCATGGCTAAGTCAGCTCGCCAAGGCGTCTGCTATCGCCCCATAAAAGGGGAAACTCTGCATTTGCCTTTTGCTATGGCATGGAATGCAGAAAATTGTAATATCCGCGTTAAAAACTTAATCACAATAACAAAGAACTTAATGAATTAAATCTCATGTTGCTTTAAAGTTTAACCGTGATTTTAAGAAAACGATAATCCATCTTTGCTTTACTGATTAGGCGGGCAGTGTATGGAGAATTGGGATGTTTGCGTTTGATTTAAATACGTTACCAGAAGATACAAGAGAAGTGTTTTCATCACTCCTCAATGAAAATGCAGCCCTAAAAAAACAAATAGAATATTTGTCTGAAATGGCCCTTCAAGATGAGTTGACAGGCCTAACTAACCGGCGGGGCTTCAAACGCTCTTTGGAAAAAGCTGTAGCATTTTCCAAACGATATAAAGTTCCTGCCTGCCTGGTTTTTATCGATCTTAATAAATTTAAACAAATTAATGATGAACATGGCCATGCCGTGGGGGATATTGTCCTTCAAACTGTTGGCCAACGCATTGCACGACAGGTGCGTTCATCCGATCTTGTTGCCCGCCTTGGCGGCGATGAATTTGTCGTCTTATTCTGGCAAGTAACAGAAGAGGCGGCAAGAGCCAGAGCCGGCCTTTTAATGCACGCAATTTCACGTGATATGATTACAATAGACAAAGAGCTTTCCCTGAAAATAAAAGCATCTGCAGGCGTTGCTGTCATGAAGGCAGGCGAAACAGCCGATATATTATTGGAACGGGCAGACACAGCCATGTACCAAGTAAAATCTGAACTAAAATTATCCGATAAGATTTGCCCTGGAAATATTAATCATTAGGCTCTGGGCCTAAAGTGCTATTAGGCAATAATATCGGGAAAAAGCCTGTCTTCAAGCACCACAATTTCATCTTTTAATTTCAGTTTTTGTTTTTTCAGCCTTTGCAATTGGAGAGGATTTGAGGTTCCCGCTATAACGAGAGCATCAATAGCAACATCAAGATCCCGGTGCTGTTGTCTTAACTGACCAATTTTAATATGCAGCTCTTGTTGCTCTTCTTCTGTCACACTTCCCCCATTAAAGGCTTTTTTCCAAAATTAAAATCTTAACTCAGTCCTATAATTGATAAATATACGTTTTCTATAAAATTCGCCATAATTCAAGCAAATCATGGTAAAATAAAAACAACCCAAACATGACTTATTCTAAGATTCTCTTAAATAACACATGATTGAATTAAGACCCTATTTTCCACTTTTCCCCATAGAGTGTTTAATTTTCAAACATTATTGGACGTAACGTCATCTTTATGTCACACTTGATTAACTGAACAGATTGTTCAGTTTTATAAAGCCATTTTGAAAGGAGGCAGAATGTCATCAGAAGCCCATCTTGTCGAACTCAAAAGAAGGCATGACGATCTTGAACAAAAATTGGCAGCTACCATGGCAAGACCAAGTTCAGATCATCTTGAAATTGTAAGATTAAAACGAAAAAAGCTCTCTCTCAAAGATAAAATAACACGCCTTTCAATGCACACTTCCACGCATTAAGCGCCAGCACAAAAACCCAATATAGTCTAATCACTAAGCCGCGCCACGTGCGCGGCTTTTTTATGCAGACACAACCAAGTTAAAACTTCAGATAAAAAAGCCAAGGCAAACAAAGAAAAACCGATCAAACCAAATCTGTTTGCCTTTATTATCTCGTGATACTTCACGATTAAACTAAAAAAAGGGCCATTAAAACAAGGACAAGAAGAACAGCAATGGTTCCATATTTTGTCATCCCAAGAAAAAAATTGTATGTCTTTTCATGTTCAGGATAATCCATTGCACTTTTTTTATCAGCCATATTATGCCCTCTCTAAACCGTTGAAACCTTACTAGCTAATTAAAGTTGAAAATGCAAGTTGCAGCCTTTCACGCAATTTATAACGCAATCCTTTCAAAATGATCATTATTTAAAAGTGATTGAGCGATATTATTTCACAGATAAACAGGTACAAGGGGCAGACTGAAACACTTTTTGCGAAACAGATCCAAAAGAACCATCAGGCTGAAACGCAACCCCTCTAGCCCCCATAACAATGGTGCTGGCTTTTGTCTCCTTCTGCGCTTTTAAAATACAATGGGCAGGATCACCACTAACAATTGGTAAAAAGCCGACCTCAAGCCCCAAACGCTCAACACGCCCTTTTGCGTGATTTAAAATCGCCTCTCCGGCCCTTTCAAGAACAGTAGTTGGCGCTTCACCCAAGCCTTTGGCATCTGCCTTTTCAAGCAGCAGCCTCAAATCTTTATCAAAAGCATCGCTGGCAGGTAACCCCAATAAATCCCCTGCATCCTTACCCTTTGCCAAAACATGCAGTAAAAGAAGCTTGGCACTGTATTTCAAACCTAAATCCGCAGCTATCTGCAAGGCCTTTAAAGAATGGTTGGAGCCATCAACAGGTATTAGGATTTTATGCATTTTTCTCTAGCCCTAACAGCGTCTTATCATTCCATCGCTTCCAATTCATCAATAAAACTTTCAATTAACGAAAGCCCCTTCTGCCAAAAAGATGGGTCACGCGCATCAAGTCCAAATGGCGCCAAAAGATCACTATGGTGCTTACTGCCACCAGCTTTCAAAAGATCAAAGTATTTTTCCTGGAACCCCTCTTCAGCCCCTTCGTAAACGGCGTAAAGAGAATTAACGAGACAATCACCAAAAGCGTAAGCATAAACGTAAAAAGGAGAATGAATGAAATGCGGAATATATGACCAGAATGTTTCATACCCCTCTTCCATTTCAATAGCAGGACCTAAACTTTCTTTTTGAACATCC
>CALHLB010000113.1 GCA_938034375.1 uncultured Alphaproteobacteria bacterium
AAAGTTATCGCCTCTTTCAGGCCAGACATATATCGCACCTCTTTAAACACTTTGAATGTCAATTTACCAATAGCTAATTGCAAAATTGAAGGCATTTTGACACAGCCAACCTATATTGAATCGACAAAAGGTTCTTTACTGATGGGGCCGGATGGTTTTTTTGATCAAAAGATTTTTGATCCTGACCGATTTTCAGACTATTTGTGAGGCCAATTTCATTTATTTGATTAATTTTTATGCAAACGCAATATTTTTGCGCTGCAATATGGAGTGAGCAGAAGAAGAAAATAACACTTTTTTTGCACTTGAATAATAAAGCCTTTTAAAATCAATATTTTAAATTTTTTTCAAAAAACTGGCACACCTATTGCTTTAACTATGGTGGCTTCTTCAGGCCCTCCCAAGATTGTCTAATGATGGGCAATCATTAGCATCGTGGCTCAAACGGCAATGTCTCTTCCTCCCGACATGGCTGTTTGAGCCTTTTTTGTTTGGGGAATGATTTTAAAAATAAGGAGATAACAGGGATGCAGTTTTGGAAAAAAATCAAAAAAGGGGTGATGGGAACGACAATCGTTCTAACTCTTGGTTTTTCATCTTATCAGTCGGCTGTGGCGGACATTCTTGATGTGGAAAAAGATGAATTGAAATTTGGTTTCATTAAACTAACAGATATGGCACCGCTAGCGATTGCATCTGAACTTGGTTATTTTGAAGATGAAGGTTTATTTGTCACGCTGGAAGCGCAGGCAAATTGGAAGGTGCTTCTCGACCGTGTGATTACAGGGGAGCTTGACGGCGCTCATATGTTGGCAGGCCAGCCGCTAGCAGCAACCATTGGCTATGGAACAAAAGCGCATATAGTCACCCCATTTTCCATGGATTTAAATGGCAATGGAATCACGGTTTCCAATGAAGTATGGGAATTAATGAAACCACACATCACCTATAAAGATGGTAAGCCCGTTCATCCAATTAAGGCAGAAAGCTTGAAGCCGGTTGTTGAGCAGTTTAAAGATGCGGGAAAGCCATTTAATATGGGCATGGTTTTTCCAGTTTCCACCCATAATTACGAGCTTCGTTACTGGCTGGCATCTGGTGGTATTCACCCTGGGTTTTATTCGCCGAATGATGTTTCAGGTCAAATTCAGGCAGAAGCCCTATTATCTGTAACACCACCGCCCCAAATGCCGGCCACATTGGAAGCTGGGACGATTTATGGTTATGCTGTGGGTGAGCCATGGAACCAGGCAGCCGTTTTCAAAGGCATTGGTGTACCAGTTATTACCGATTATGAAATGTGGAAGAATAATCCTGAAAAAGTTTTTGGGTTAACAAAAGAATTTACTGAGAAATATCCAAACACCACATTGGCTTTAACAAAAGCGCTTATTCGTGCAGCAAAATGGTTGGATGAAAACGATAATGCCAACCGCCTTGAAGCAGTGGAAATACTCTCTCGTTCTGAATATGTTGGCGCGGATGCAGAAGTGATTGCCAATTCGATGACAGGCACCTTTGAATATGAAAAAGGTGATAAGCGGGCAGTGCCAGATTTTAACGTATTTTACCGCTATTTTGCAACTTATCCATTTTATTCTGATGCAGTTTGGTATCTCACGCAGATGCGTCGCTGGGGGCAAATTGCAGAGCAGAAACCAGATAGCTGGTATGATGAAGTGGCAAAGTCTGTCTACCGTCCAGACATATACCTGAAGGCAGCTAAAATGCTGGTTGAAGAAGGTCATGTAGAAAAAGCAGACTTTCCGTGGGAGAGTGATGGTTATAAAGCGCCAACGCCTGCTGAAGATATTATCGATGGCATTCCTTATGACGGTACAAAACCAAACGCCTATATCGACAGTTTGAATATTGGCTTGAAAAGCAAAGAACAAATCAAAGGCAGCGAGGTTGTTGGCGGTTAGGCTGGAGAATTGAAATGGGGCGGGGGGCCCGTCCTATTTTATCAAACTATTTTCAAAAATGAATTGACGAAACAGGACCATAAAATGGCAAATATAACAGACATAGCGCCAGATAAGCGGGCTATGAGAAAAGAAATGCTTTTTGCTAAAATTAACAAAGCCAGTGGCTGGCTTGACGCTTTGGGTTTTTCATGGCTAACACCGCTTTTGAAAATGGGCGCCGGTGATAATCCAAAGGAGCAATTAATTGAATTAAAGCGCGTTCTCCTTATCCCGTTATTAGGAATTTTTGCGTTTGTCCTTGCCTGGAGCATTTTAGCGCCACAGGTGCAAACATCATTAGGTGCAGTGCCAGGTCCTGCACAAGTTTGGGAGCAGGTGGGCAACCTATGGCAAGATCATAAGCGAGAGCGGGAAAAGGCTGTTAAATTTTATGAAAGACAAGATGTTCGAAACGCCAAGCTAATTGCCGCAGGCAAGCAAGACAAAGTTAAAGAACGTACCTATACGGGAAAGCCTACTTATATAGACCAAATTATAACGTCGCTTTTCACTGTGGCATTAGGCTTTATTATCGCAACGGTTATTGCTGTACCTCTTGGCATTGCATCTGGCTTATCACGCTCCTTTAACGGCGCTATTAACCCATTGATCCAGATATTCAAACCAGTATCTCCCTTGGCATGGTTGCCGATTGTAACGATGATTATTTCAGCGACATATGCCAACCCATGGGACTTTATGCCAAAATCCCTGCTTATTTCAGCCGTTACCGTGACTTTATGTTCTATGTGGCCAACGTTAATAAATACGGCTTTAGGGGTGGCATCGGTTGATAAGGATTTGATGAATGTGGGCCGTGTTTTACAACTTCCCACATGGAAAATAGTTACCAAGCTGGTTCTTCCCTCCTCATTGCCGCTTATTTTTACAGGCCTTCGCTTGTCTTTGGGTGTGGGCTGGATGGTGTTGATTGCCGCTGAAATGCTGGCGCAAAATCCCGGCCTTGGAAAATTTGTTTGGGACGAGTTTCAGAACGGTTCTTCAAGTTCGCTGGCAAAAATTATGGTGGCTGTTTTCACCATTGGCCTAATTGGCTTCCTGCTTGATCGTATCATGTATGCGTTGCAACAAGCTTTTACTTTCTCGGCAAATCGATAGGGGACTGAGATGAGTTTTTTAGAAATTTCTGCCCTAGCAAAACATCATGGTGACGGTGTAAATCGAACCAATGTTCTTGGTGATGTCAATCTTAAGGTGGAAGAGGGGGAATTTATTGCCATTCTTGGTTTTTCGGGTTCTGGAAAAACCACATTAATTTCCACTCTCGCTGGCCTGATTAAGCCTGATAAAGGCGGTGTCATCTTTAAGGGGAAAGAGGTGGGTGGTCCAAGCCCTGATAGAGGCATTGTTTTTCAGTCTTATTCCTTGATGCCGTGGTTAACCGTTGAAGGCAATGTTGATTTAGCTGTTAGTGAAGTCTTTAAAGGAAAATCAAAGGCCAAACGCCAGGAAATTGTGCGTCATTATATTGATATGGTGGGCCTTTCCCATGCGGCAGAAAGAAAGCCGGCTGAACTTTCAGGCGGTATGCGCCAGCGTGTTGCTGTTGCCCGCGCATTGGCAACAAAACCTGAAGTTTTGTTGCTGGATGAGCCTTTATCGGCTCTTGACGCTTTAACCCGCGCCAAATTGCAGGATGAATTTGCCGCAATTTCCGAAAATGAGAAGAAAACCATAATTCTCATCACCAATGATGTGGATGAGGCTATTTTGTTGGCTGATAGAATTATTCCATTAACACCTGCGCCAAACGCGACTTTGGGAAAGGAATTTAAGGTCAATCTGGCTCGCCCCCGCGACAGGGTGGCAATGAATTCAAGCGATGAATTCATTCGTCTGCGCTCAGAAGTAACCGAATATCTGATGGCAATGGGCATTGAACGTGGCGCAGATCTGGCGCGAGATATCGTTTTGCCCAATGTTACACCGATTTTTGCCAGAGAAAATAGATCTTTAGAAAATAAACTTCTGCCAAAGGCTTATGAAGAAGCGGCAAAACCGCAAAGCTTGGTTGAAGAAAAATATCTTGAATTTTCAAAGCTCACTAAAGTTTACTCAACTCCTAAAGGGCCTTTAACCGTTATTGAGGATATGGATTTAAAAATGAAAAAGGGTGAATTTATCACTCTTATCGGGCATTCTGGTTGCGGCAAATCAACTGCACTTTCCATGGTGGCGGGCCTTAATAAAATCACTAAAGGCTCGATCGTTCTGGACGGTAAGCACATTGAAAAAGCCGGGCCAGACAGAGCCGTTGTCTTTCAGGCACCCAGTCTTTTACCATGGCTAACAGCTTATGAAAATGTTGCCCTTGGTGTTGATGAAGTCTACCCAAATGCTAACAAATCCGAAAAAAAGGATATTTGTGAATATTATCTTTCACGCGTTGGTTTGGGGGATGCGTTTAACAAGGCGGCTTCAGATTTATCAAATGGCATGAAGCAGCGTGTTGGCATTGCTCGCGCTTTTGCTCTTTCACCTAAATTGCTCTTACTGGATGAACCCTTTGGGATGCTGGACAGTCTTACCCGATGGGAATTGCAAGATGTTTTGATGGATGTTTGGAAACGCACAAAGGTAACAGCTATTTGCGTAACCCATGATGTGGATGAAGCTATTTTGCTGGCCGACCGTGTTGTAATGATGTCAAACGGCCCCAATGCTCGTATTGGCAATATTATGGAGGTTGACTTACCGCATCCTCGCTCTCGCAAGGACTTGCTCAACCACCCGGATTATTACGCCTACCGTGAAGAGCTTTTAGACTTTTTGGAAGCTTATGAAGGGGGCGCTAATCCCACCGAAGAACAATTGAAATCTATTGAAGAAAAACGCGCAACCCGTCTAAAAAGACAGCGCGCTGCTTGAATGAAAGGCTTTAAATCATGAAAAAGCTCGTCATAATTGGTAATGGCATGGCGCCTGGCCGTATGCTGGAAGAATTATTTGACAAGGATAGCCAAGCTTATCAGGTTACCATTTTTAACGCGGAACCTCGGGTAAATTATAACCGTCTGATGTTGTCGCCTGTGCTTTCAGGTGAAAAAACATATGAAGACATCATCACGCATGATGATGACTGGTATGAAAATCATGGCGTCACGCTTTATAAAGGCGTACGTATTCGTGAAATTGATAAGGAGGCAAAAACTGTTACGTCTGAAACAGGCATTAAAGCTTCTTATGATAAGCTTGTATTTGCCACGGGCTCTAACCCCTTTATCATTCCGTTACCAGGCCATGATTTGGATGGTGTTTTAACCTATCGTGATTTGGATGACGTTGAACGGATGATTGAAACATCCAAAGACGGCGGCAAGGCTGTTGTTATTGGGGGCGGCTTGTTGGGGCTTGAAGCTGCTGCCGGCCTTAAAGCGCAAGGCATGGATGTAACAGTGCTGCATTTGATGCCCAGTTTAATGGAGCGCCAGCTTGATAGTGCTGCAGGATATCTTCTTGAAAAAGCTTTTGAAGATCTTGGCATCACAGTAATGACAAAGGCAAATAGCCAAGAAATCATCGGTAAGAACGGCAAAGTATCTGCCATTATGCTGGATGATGGTACAAAAATTGACTGTGAAATCGTTGTCATGGCTGTCGGTATTCGCCCATCCATTGAATTGGCAAAACAAGCAGGGCTTGATACCAATCGTGGTATTTTGGTGTCTGATGACATGTTGACAGATGACAACCATATTTATGCTCTTGGTGAATGTGTTGAACATCGTGGGCAATGTTATGGTCTTGTTGCGCCTCTCTATGAAATGGCAAGTGTGATTGCTGAAAATCTGCTTGAAGGAACGGCTACTTATGAAGGTTCGGTTACTGCAACAAAGCTGAAAGTAACAGGAATTGACCTATATTCGGCAGGTGATTTTGCCGAAGGTGAGGACAGGGAAGAAATTGTCCTGCGGGATGCGACATCAGGTGTTTATAAACGTCTTGTCTTGAAGGATAACCGCATTATCGGAGCAGTTTTATATGGTGAGACATCAGACGGGCCATGGTTCTTTGATTTGCTGAAGAAAAAAACCGATATTTCCGGGATGCGTGAAACCTTGATTTTTGGGCAAGCCTATCAAGGAGGGACCTCATTGGACCCCATGGCAGCCGTTGCAGCCTTACCGGATGATGCAGAAATCTGTGGTTGTAACGGCATTTGTAAAGGAGCCATAGTTTCTGCAATTTCTGGAAAGGGGGTATCTAATCTTGATGATGTGCGTAGCCACACCAAAGCCTCAGCCTCATGTGGTACATGTTCTGGTCTGGTTGAGCAGCTTCTGGCCGTTACATTGGGGGAGAGATATAATCCGGCTGTCGTTCAACCCATGTGTGGATGTACGGATTTAGGGCATGGCGATGTACGCCGTTTAATTAAAGCAAAGCAATTGAAAACCATTCCTGCATTGATGCAGGAACTGGAATGGAAAACTTCTTGCGGTTGTGCAAAATGCCGTCCGGCCCTGAATTATTATCTGGTCTGCGATTGGCCAGATGAATATGCTGATGATTATCAATCTCGTTTCATCAATGAACGTGTCCATGCCAATATTCAAAAAGATGGTACTTATTCCGTTGTACCGCGCATGTGGGGCGGTATGACCTCATCAAAGGAATTGCGTGCCATTGCTGATGTTGTAGATAAATATGATATTCCCGCCGTTAAATGCACAGGTGGTCAACGCATCGATATGCTTGGTATAAAAAAAGAAGATTTACCGGATGTCTGGGCAGACCTTGGCAAAGCAGGTTTTGTTTCAGGCCAAGCCTATGCAAAAGGGCTACGAACGGTGAAAACCTGCGTTGGCACAGACTGGTGCCGTTTTGGTACGCAAGATTCAACAGGGCTTGGCATTAAGCTTGAGAAATTTATGTGGGGATCATGGACGCCAGCCAAATTGAAACTGGCCGTTTCAGGGTGTCCACGAAATTGCTCGGAGGCGACCTGTAAAGATATTGGCATTATTTGTGTTGATTCAGGGTTTGAAATCCATTTTGCCGGTGCAGCAGGAATGGATATTAAAGGTACTGAAATTTTAGGCCAGGTCGAAACACAAGAAGAAGTGATGGAATATGTTGTCGCATTGGCACAAATGTACCGTGAACAGGGTTTTTATCTGGAGCGGATTTATAAATGGGCCAGACGCATTGGAATTGATGAAATTCGCCGACAAATTATGGAGGAAACAGATAAGCGCAGAGCTTATTTTGACCGTTTTGTATTCAGCCAACAATTAGCACAGGTAGACCCATGGTCAGAACGTGTGTCCGGCAAAGACAAGCATGAATTTAACCCACTGGCAACATTGCCATTAGAAGCAGCGCAATAGGGGAATAGAAATGAATGCACAAACTGGAAACTGGATTGCAGTTGGAAGCTTGAATGATATTCCTCGCCGTGGTGCGCGCTGTATCAAAAATGGGGAAATGACTATTGCAATTTTTCGAACGGCTGATGACCGACTTTTTGCTTTGGAAGATAAATGCCCCCATAAAAATGGACCTCTAAGTCAGGGCATAATTCATGATGGGTGTGTTACATGCCCGCTTCACAATTGGGTTATATCGCTTGAAACAGGCAAGGCGCAAGGTGCCGATGAGGGCAAAACAAATGCCTATACATTGAAAATGGACGGAGACACCATTCTAATTGATATTGGGGCTGTTAAGTGAAAAAGATAAAAACAACCTGCCCTTATTGTGGGGTAGGATGCGGCATTATTGCGGAAAAACAATCCAATTCGAAAGTTGTCATTAAAGGGGATGAAGACCATCCTGCCAATTTTGGTAGATTATGTTCCAAGGGCTCGCAATTGGCAGAAACCTTGGGCATGGAAGATAGGCTTCTTTATCCTGAAATATTTGGCAAGAGAGCAAGCTGGAATCAGGCGATGGGTCTTGTTGCTGAAAAATTTTCAGAAGCTATTAAAGAACATGGTCCAGATAGTGTTGCTTTTTATCTCTCTGGCCAAATTTTAACCGAAGACTATTATGTCGCTAACAAGTTGATGAAAGGCTATATCGGTTCAGCTAATATAGATACAAATTCAAGGCTTTGCATGGCTTCATCTGTTACAGGTCATCGCCGCGCTTTTGGAACAGACACAGTGCCAGGCATTTATGAAGATTTGGAGGAAGCTGATTTGGTTATTCTTGTCGGCTCCAATCTTGCATGGTGTCACCCAGTTCTTTACCAGCGTTTGTTAGCTGCCAAAGAAATGCACCCCCACATGAAAGTAATCCTAATTGATCCGCGCAATACAATGACAGCGCAAGGTGCTGATGTGCATTTACCTTTGAAAGCAGATGGGGACGTTGCTCTTTTCAGTGGGCTTTTAAAGCATCTTTCCAAATCAGACGCATTGAACCGTGATTACATTACGCAGCACACAAATGGTTTTGATGAAGCATTGAAAGAAACAGGCGCTTTAACGCTGAAAACGATTGAAAAAGAAACAGGCCTGAAGCAGGAAGATATAATCAGTTTTTATGATGCATTTTCCAAAACTGAAAAGGTTGTAACGCTTTATAGTCAAGGGGTTAATCAGTCTGCTTCTGGATCTGATAAGGTGAATGCCATACTTAATTGCCATTTGGCAACAGGGCGTATTGGTAAAAAAGGGATGGGACCTTTTTCCATAACAGGTCAACCCAATGCCATGGGCGGGCGAGAAGTAGGCGGACTTGCTACCATGCTCGCAGCTCACATGGATATAGAAAATGATGCGCATCGTGAGTTGGTGCAGCGCTTCTGGAAATCACCCAAAATGGCGGATAAACAGGGTCTAAAAGCTGTTGATTTATTTGATGCTGTTGATAATGGGAAAATAAAAGCGCTTTGGATTATGGCAACCAGTCCAGTTGATAGTATGCCCAATGCAGACAAGGTGGCTTCTGCTTTAGAAAAATGCCCTTTTGTTGTGGTGTCTGATGTAACGCATAACACTGATACTATAGCTTATGCACATATCAAACTACCGTCTCTTGCGTGGGGGGAAAAAGATGGAACGGTTACCAATTCCGAACGGCGTATATCGCGCCAGCGGGCATTTTTAAAAACGCCCGGTGAGGCACGACCTGATTGGTGGCAATTGGCTGAACTTGGTCGCTTAATGGGCTATGAACAAGCCTTTTGCTACAAAAATATTGCAGATATTTTTAAAGAACATGCAGCCCTTTCAGCTTATGAAAATGATGGCGCGCGTGATTTTAATATTGGAGCCTATCAAAAAATCACGAAAGAAGACTATCAAGCTCTAAAACCTTTTCAGTGGCCGCAGGCACAGGGAAAAGACACTTTGGAAACGAGGTTTTTTGAAAAAGGCAATTTTTATACACCCGATAGAAAGGCCAATTTCATCAAAACGAAGGTTGGCGGATTAGAAAAAGCAGATAGCCACTATCCGTTTACTCTCAATACAGGTCGTATTCGTGACCAATGGCACACGATGACGCGCACAGGTAAAAGCGCGCGTTTGAGTAGCCATATGGCTGAACCTTATGTTGAAATTCATCCTGAGAATGCGATGGCACAAGCCCTCCGTGAAGGTGATCTTGCTCTCGTTGAAAGTACTTATGGTTCTGTTATTGTTCGTGTCACTTTAACGCATAAGGTGCAAAAAAATAGCTTGTTTATCCCAATGCATTGGACGAAGCAGTTTTCTTCCAAAGGGCGCGTTAATGCTTTAATGTCGCAAAAAAATGATCCTTTTTCAGGGCAGCCAGCCCTTAAAATGGGATCAGCAAAACTAAGCAAATTCAACATGCAAGGTTATGGTTTTTGCTTATCTAGGAAATCTCCTCGTAAATTTGATATGTCTTATTGGGCAAAGGCATTATTTGATGATGGATATCGATTAGAATTCGCTTTTGAAAAAGCGCCAGATAATTTGGAAGCTTATGCAAATACACTTTTGGAAATTGAAAAAGATTGGAGCGTTGTTGTTTTGCAAGATCGCGCCATTGAAATGTGCCGTATGGCATGGTTTTCTGGTCGTAAATTGATGGCTCTTTTCTTCTATTCAAAACAGCCTGTTAGTGTTTCAAGGCAATTGATGGTTGATGCTTTTAAAAGTGACTATGCTCCTGAAGAACACCATCAAATTCTTTCCGGTATGGCTTGTGCTGATAGACCGGATAAAGGGGCGCTGGTTTGTTCCTGTTTCAATGTCGGTGTTAATGAAATTAAGGTAGAAGCGCAAAAAGGTGTATCATGTGTCGCTGGTATAGGAAAAGCTTTAAAAGCAGGCACTAATTGCGGGTCGTGCCGCTCTGAAATAGGCGCTTTATTAGAGCAAGTGGAAATTGAAGCGGCTGAATATAGCGTAACTCTTTTAAAGTGATGGTCATTTTAAAGTGGTTGAGCGATCGTTATAGAATGTCCAATTACAGGCGGTTTAATAAGGTTTCACGGTTAAGAAGGCCGCTTTGGGCATCAACATAACTAACAACGCTTGCTGCATTATATGCGGCAAGTTTTAATGCTTTTTCAGGGCTATCACCTAAAACCAAAGAGCCTGATAAAGTTGAAGCAAAAGAATCCCCCGCGCCTGTTGTACCTGCCACTTTGGTAGGAATGACAGGCTGGTAAATAAGCTTGCCATTATCAAAAAGATAAGCCCCATTGCCACCATCCGTTACGCCAACATAGCGCGGGCCAAGACTATGCAGCCGGTTTGCATAGTGACGTAAAGTTAGACGAAACCCTTGTACCGAAAGGCATGGCTCATCCACCGTATCGCAAATATCATTCTTTTCCCAGCCTGTGCGTTCAACCAGTTTGGGTACAAGAGCATGCGCTTCATCAATATTGCTGATGAAAAAGTCAACATGCTTAAGGCTGTCAAAAAAGGGGGTCGTTTTATTTGTTAATTGAAGAATTCCAGGATTAACAGTAACAAAAGCGCCGGCTTTTTTGCCCTGATTGACAATTTCAGGAAAATGATCGGCGGATGCATTGCTTAAGTTTGTAACATAAACTAAATCGGCGTTTTCAAAGGTATTTTCGGTAATATCATCTTCATTTAAATATCCATTTGCTCCGCGATGGGTAAAAATTGCAGCATTACGATCATGAGAGGCAATAAGAAGAGAGACGGCAGTTGCTTCAGTCTCGTGCGTGCAAATAAGGTCTTGCTGAATTCCTTCTTCTTTGAAACGTTCACGAATTTTTTGTGCATTAATGTCATTACCAAGCTTGACCAACGGATAAACATCAAAACCCTGTTTCTTAAGAGAGATGGCCACATTAACAGCACCACCACCAGTATGGGCTGTTATGGATTGTGCATCAACTTTACGACCAGGCTCCATTAATAAAAATGTTGCCGTCTGGTTGGTTAAAGACATTTGCTCAATATCTTCATTGGCAATTGTGGCAATAATATCAAGGGTTGCAGAACCAATTGTAATGGCTTTCATCGCCCATACCTGACTTTGAGAATGCATATAATTTAATATGCGCCATTAAATAACCACAAAGAAACCTGCTATTCACACATATTTGCCATTTTAAAAGCATTATTAACAAGAAATGTAGGGTTTTCTTGGTCGTTGAAAATTAGGTTTTGGATGTTTACTCTTTTTAACATTAAAAATAGTTACCAGAGAGGAAAAGCTTTTTTTCTTTATTGGAAACTGTATGCAGCAATTTTATTCATAAGCGCTGCTTTGCCACTTTCAACCGCAAAGGCTGGTTTTTGCCAGACAGGAGAGACGGAAAAATTGCGCTGCGAACAAGCGTTCAATCTATTAAAAGAGATTCTTTCCCCATTATCTAAAAAAGATGAAAAAAAACAACAGCCAGTTAAATTACAAAAACTATTGCCTGAGGATGATGTTTCCTTGCAAAAGAAGCCGTTTAAGCTTGTTGATGGTGAAACCCTTTATATTCCTTTTCCAACCCCCAAGCCAAAAGAGGCAGCGCCGAAGAAAGTTAATACGTTGCCAACTTCTGAAAAGAAATTTCCGCTTGGTGTTGATACCGTTGTTACAGGGGGGCTTTTTAGAAATTGTGTAGAGCCTGAAATGGTAAGTGACAAAGATGTGCAACGTCATAAAGATCTTTTAAGCCAAAAGAAGTTTTGCATTGCTGAAAAGCATATCCGCGAAAATGGACGTATCTGGAAAATTATCACGATCAGAAACCTTGAAAAGAAAAACGGTCCGTTTTTCATCGTTCCCCATGATAATGAGAATAGCGGCTTTGATGCTGGTGTTTATGGGCTGGACCGTCATGGTGGAAAGCTTGTTTTTCTGGAAACAGGCGAGCGCCGTTCTTTAAAAGGGCAGGATCCAAATCGTAATTTCGGCTATAAGAAATCATTAGTAAAAAGTTGCCGACACCAGGAAAAACCTTCACCGCGCTTCACGAAAGCAATATTAAAAGGGCATAAAAAGAAACAGTCTGTCATAGCGTTGCATTCCAACTTTGATGGTTGGTCTGGCAATGGTGGAAAAGGAACAATTTCCATTAAGCGTAAAATGAAAAATACCTATCCTTTCCTTTCTGCAATCAACAAAAATAACAGATTCCAAGATGAAGATACTTTAATTGTTATTGCCAGTAAAAAAAGAGCTTTTGAGGATAGAAAAGTTGCTCGCAAAGTTGTTTATTTTACAAAAATGGTAGGCGTAAATATTTTGGTTGAGCATGTTAGCGATAAAAATAACGATTGTTCTTTATCGAACCATGTTATTTTGAATAATCTTGGTGACTATTATAATATTGAAGTGCAAACGGGCGATGTGGAAACACACAAACGACTTGTTGATGCAGTGGCTCACTATTCACAGTGATTTTTTCTATAACGTAAGCCTTTTAAAATGATGGTCATTTTAAAGGAAAAGATGATCCAAAACAAAAGGATATAGCCAAAATCATCATCAATTTATATGAGCTTGGCTATAGCAAGGAAACAAGATACTCCCCTATTGGCAAGGCAGATGTTGCCGCCGGCGAGGGGGCATTAAGAACATGCAGCATACGCTCTGTCTTCTTTATCATGAAGTCATGGACCATAGTGCCATCTTTTAAAACTGCCATGGCTCTGATGCCGGATCTGTAAGGCTTTAAATCATCAAGCCTTAAAGATGGGCAATAAGTTTGGCACCTTTTCAAATATTGTCTTTTGTTAAGGGAATTATGAAACTCTGAAAGCCCGAATCGCCAGTTCATAAGGCCAAGCTTCCAAAAACCCTTAAATTTTAACATGTCAAAAAAGTCTTTGCCATTGAAAGAGAATTTATCATAATTTTCCCGCGCCAGCCCCAAAACAGCATTGGGACCTACCGTTACGGATCCATCAATCATGCGCGTTAAATGCACACCTAAAAAGGGCATGGCCGGATTGGGAACGGGGTAAATAAGGTGATTGACAATCTGGTTGTGCCGAGGGGCTAATTGGTAATATTCCCCACGGAAGGGAATAATTTGAATATTGGTTTCAAGACCAGCCATAAGGGCTAGGCGATCGGCCTGAAGACCACCACAAACAATTATCTGGCCAGCCTGAAAACGGCCTCTATCTGTTCGAACATCAACATGCGTGTGTTTTTCATCTATTTGTAAAACTTCATGCGATAGCTGAATTTTACCACCTTTATTTTGAAAAATTTCTGCCATTTTTTCTGTCATGCCGACATAGTCAACGATGGCCGTCTTATCAATGAAAAGCGCTGAAAGGCCTTTAATATGTGGCTCTCCTTCAAAAAGAGCTTTTTCATCAAGTTGAATGGGATTTAGGCCGTTAAGAAGACAGCGTTCATTAAGCCTTTCAAGGCGGGTAACTTCATCTTCATTAGTTGCAACAATCATTTTTCCACATTGATTGTAGGCAACAGCATGTTCTTTACAAAAAGCAATTGATCGATCAACACCCAGTCCACAAAAACGAGCTTTTAATGAGTTTGGTTCATAATAAACACCAGCATGTAAAACGCCACTATTATGCCCCGTCTGATGAGCAGCAAGCCGCGTTTCTTTTTCTAAAACAGTAACAGTTTGGTCCGGGTATTGGTTTTGAAGTTTTAAGGCTGTGGCTATTCCAACGATACCGCCGCCGACGATCAGAAAATCTGTTTTAATCATCAAAGTCTACTGTAAATCTTTCAGCTTGTAATATTCTAGATAAGGTTGCCACCTCTGATTAAATCAGAGGTGGCGGAAATATGGTTGTTGAAGCAGTAAGTTCCCGGGGCAGGTGGAAACATGCAGGAAAATCCTGTACCATCTTAAACAATATCATATTCCCAAACTAGAAAACAGATACTTTAAACAAAATATTATAATCATTAATTTAAAAGGAGGAGGCGCCAAACCATCCTAAAAATATTGTAGCTTTCATGAAACCAGATAACCTGATTGTAAAGCATAAAGATGTTTTTTTCAAAAATGCTATATGTTAGAAACGCATTAAGCATTTTGGAAAAAATCATTCTATATTGTCTAGAACATCTTTTTTGAAAGTTCACTCAATGAATGCTTTATGTGGCCTAATTTAGGCAAAATTCAAGATACCTTCCTTTCATAAGTCTCAACCGTCAATTGATTTATTAAATAAATATAGCATAATTCGAGGAGATTTTATTTACAATGCTGTATCCATTCATTATTCTTTATAATGAATTCATTTTGAAATCAAACGTATTTATAATTTATGGTATATAAATTTTACAATCTGTGATTTAATTATGATGTGCTTCACTAATCTAGGGATAGATTTTTCATGTTCAACAGTGTACGACAATTTGTCTGAAAGGCTTGTATTTACAGTATGAATAGAGCTGATCCAATCAAAGCCATATCAAGAAAAACGCTTCACGAGGAATTGGTTGAACGTTTGCAAAGTCTTATTATTGAAGGTAATTTAATACCTGGTGAAAAATTCCCTGAAAA
Organism: uncultured Alphaproteobacteria bacterium; assembly: GCA_938034375.1. Lineage (GTDB taxonomy): Bacteria > Pseudomonadota > Alphaproteobacteria > Rhizobiales > JACESI01 > JACESI01. The sequence continues at coordinate 14,884 of CALHLB010000113.1, forward strand.
GGATTTATGTGAAAAATTCGGGGTTTCCAGAACACCGATGCGCGAAGCTCTAAAAGTTCTTGCCGCTGATGGACTTATTGTCCTTGAACCAAATAGAGGGGCCTGGGTTCGTAAAATTACTTTGGAAGAAATTGAAGATATTTTCCCTGTGCTTGCAGCGTTAGAAGCCTTGGCAGGGGAATTAACCTGTAAAAAGATTACAAATGATGAGATTAATCAAATAAAATATTATCATAGTAAGATTTCAGATAGTTTTAAAAACGAAAACCTATCTGAATATTTTAAATATAATCAATTAATTCATGATGGAATACTTGCTGCAACACGTAATGAAATACTAATTTTTCAACATAAGACTGTAGCGAGTAGGGCGCAAAGGGCGCGATTCGTAGCTAATATGTCTTATGAACGCTGGAAACAGGCAATGGATGAGCATAAAGTTATTATGAAAAGCCTGGAAGAGCGTGACTGTGAGGCTTTAAGCCAGGTACTCAAGCAGCATATCAACAATAAATTTGTTTCTGTAAAAGAGTTGTTTCTAAAGGGAGAAGACGTTTAAAAAGCTTATGCTATAGTCAAAAATATAGCGCATAAACAAAGCTTGAAAAATTTGCCTATACGCTGAGGATTTGCAAAAGGTCACCTCATAAGCAAGAGAATTATGAAGTGACCTCTTAATTTAGAAGTTGAAAGTTAAATCCGTTGTCACGCGCCAGTCAAGAATACTGTTGTCGTTATTTGTTACAGCAGTTTCAGCTGCGGCACCGAAGATGGCATTATCGTTGAAGCGATAGCGAAATCCACCGCCAATTGTAACTGTTGTATCACGGTCTGAGCTGCCAAAATTGACAAGATCAACGCCGTCCAATTGATTAAGTGGAGATGTATTCAAACGATCAGCATGATTGAAGGGTACAAAACCATTAACCTCAATCAATGGGAAGAAGTTTTCAAAAAGCTCATAGTTGGCGTGCAATGAGAAATGGAAAAGAGATGTTTCCGCATCTGGATCAATAGCGATATTAGCGCCAACGCTACCTTGTACCTGAATACCATCTAAAAAGCCAAGACCATTAAGTGTTGTTGCACCCGTTAGGAATGGATTGATGAAGCCAGCACCAGCACCTTGAAATTCAACCGCGCCACCAGCTGTTGCCAATTCCTGTGTTACGATTTCAGCGCGCAAACCACCTGTTAAAATGCTTCCTGTTTCTTCATTATTGTAAAAAGCATATTTAAGGCCGCCGGCAATGTTAACAAAGCCATCTTCTTCTGCTAGCCCATTAAAATTGCCAAATACATAGCCGTCTTTCGTTGCAATCAATGCTAGCTTATCGGTAATTTTTAAGCGCGCTTGCGCTGCAGCAACCTGAATATTGCCACCATCACCAGGGAATGTATTTGGAATATCGTTATAGAGATAAATCAATTTAATTTCTGATGTAATAAATGGTGATTCATTGAAAAGTGGATTTGTAACAGAAGGTACATAGCGTTCTGGAAATTTTGCACCACCAACTGGAATGCCAAAGATGCTAAATCTATCGTCACTCACAACATCGTTTTGTGGTACCTCAAGATCGGCTGCTTGAGCGCTAAGTGCAGTAGTCATTCCTAAAAGACTACCAAGAAAAAGTTTTGAAAACTGTGTCATGTTTTAAGCCCCTGAATTGATGGGTTTACCCTATTATGGCACATTGAATAAAAATCAAATACAATGTGCATCTTTATCAGATGTTTTAGGAAATAATGGACAGGATCATTTTGCTCTTTGACATGGATCAATAAAGCAAGGCGTTATAAAAAATGTAGTATTTTTAACACAGTCTGTTTTGTGCCTGCTTTCACTTCAAAAGGTTTTTCAAATCTGTTTGAGTGTCTGCAATGATGTCTATATTTGGTGATAAGCCAGCTTCAATAAGGCGCTTTGCAACCATATAAGCACGCGGCGCGTTAAGAGCATCAACAGCAATAAGTTTATTTTCTTTGTAATACCAATGAGATAAGCTATCGTTATCCAAGCGTTTGATAACACTATCATATCCCGTAAGAAGGCCAGCTATTTGCAGTTTCACATCATACTGGTCAGACCAAAACCACGGCTTTGGCTGATAAATTATTTCTTTTCCAAGTAGATTGTGAGCCACACAATGGGCATGATCTATGGCATGGCCAACACTTTCAAGTCGTATCATACCGTCTCTATGTGGAAAACGGATGCAGTCACCTGTTGCAAAAACATCACGGTTGGATGTGCAGCCTTTTTCATCAACAAGAATACCGTTTTCAACAGTGATACCCGCCCTCAATGCAAGTTCCTGATTAGGTAAAATGCCGATACCTGCAATGATAATATCAATGTCTTGTATTGTTCCATCCGAAAGATGGGCTTTTGTTGCGGTGTCGCCTATACCGGAGAGTTTTTCAACGGTAACATTTTCTCTTATAATAACGCCTTTTTGTTGATGTAGGGTACGAAAGAAATCGGCTGTTTCCTTGCAGGCAACCCGTTTTAAAATCCTGTCTTCGGCCTCTATTATGCAAACATGCAATCCTTTTTGAGCCGCAACGGCAGCCCCTTCAAGGCCAATATAGCCGCCACCGATAACAAGCACCTTTTTGCCAGCGATCATTTTCTCACTAAGGGCATCAGCGTCTTTCAAGTCACGCATATAATAGATATTCTTGAAAGCCCCTACAAGTTTTTCAGGCAAGGGGCGCGGGCGGGAGCCTGTTGCAAGAACAAGTTTATCATAAGCAATAACTACCCCGTTATTCAGTGTGACTTGTTTTTTCTGGCAATCAAGTTTTTGAACTTTCTTATTACAGATAAGCTCAATGCTGTTATCATCATAAAAACTATGAGGGCGCAGATAAAGGCGTTCCAAATCCATTTCACCCGTCAAATAAGCTTTTGATAATGGGGGGCGCTGGTAGGGAGGGGCTTTTTCATCGCCGATTAGCAATAGGCGGCCTGTAAAACCAAGGGAGCGCAACTTGATGCAACAAGAAGCGCCAGCCTGCCCTGCGCCCACAATAATAATAGTTTCTTTATATATTTCTGTCATATAATCCCTTTCAGGGGCATATTATATTTTAGTTTAAGATAGAGATATTTGACATAAATGCTATGCCGAACGCGATGAATTGACAAAGAATATTTTTATAAGGTTATAGTTTAAGGCAATGGTTATCGAGCATCCGCAAAAACAAATAAAAACATCCAGAAGCTTTTTAGTTTTTCTGGCTGTCGCAATTTTTTCATGTCTTATTGTCTGGCAATTGAGCGCGTTCATGGCTAATGCGTCCTTATCTAGACAGGAAGCGCTTTCTTCTGAACGGGTGAAACTTTATCATGCAACGCTTGAAAATGCCATTAACAACTTGGAGCATTTGCCGCTTGTTGTGGCCAAGCATCAAACAGTTATCAGTCTGCTGAATGATACAGAGAATGAAGAAGCTCTCTCCCAAACAAGACATTATTTAAAAACTGTAAATGATGCATCAGATTCAGCCGTAGTCTACATTCTTAACAAAGATGGAAAAACCGTAGCTTCCAGTAACTGGCGTAATGAGAAGAGTTTTGAGGGAAAAAATTATGGTTTCAGACCTTATTTCCAAGATGCCATAAAAGGAAAGGAGGGGCGCTTCTTCGCTGTTGGGGCGACAACGGGAAGACCCGGTTATTTTATTTCTCGACCAGTTTATTCATCAAGTGATAAGAAAAAAATTATTGGCGTTGCAGTCGTCAAAATCGAGCTTGAGGCTTTGCAAGAGGCGTGGCGTCATGGTGGAGAAAATATACTCGTTTTGAATGAAGATGGCATAGTTGTTTTATCATCTAATAAAAACTGGTTATTCAAAGCCCTTAATCCCCTCCAAGAGGCACAGCGTAAACGTATTCAGGAAAATAAAACATTTGCCAAACTAAGGCTCAATGTTCTTGACCTTACGCAGAAAGAGCAACAGGGAAATACTATTTTTTCGACTAAAAAAGAGGACTTCCTTGTTCAAAAAGCTTTGTTGGGTAAGCCAGCATGGGCAATTTATTATCTAGCCCCTTTGTCGGGCGTTGAGACAATACGCCTGTTAACGCTCGCTTTTTCCTTAGGCGGGCTTTCACTTTCTTTTCTCCTTTTTCTATATCAACGCGGAAAAATGAAACAGGATACATTGCAGCGCGAGGCAGAGGAAGGGAGAAGAATACGCCTTATTAACATGAAGTTGGAGCAAGAAATTAAGGTTCGTAAAAAAGCCGAATCCAGATTGACGAAAATGCAAGGCGAATTAGTGCTTGCCGGCAAAATGGCAGCCCTTGGTAAAATGTCTGCAGCCATAGCACATGAAGTAAGTCAGCCAGTGGCAGCCATTAAAACCTTTGCCTCTAGTGGTAAAGTTTTACTGGGTCGAAATCAAATTGATGAAGCGCAAAAGTCACTAGATGATATTATTGAAGTAACACAACGTCTTTCAGCCATTAGTGGAGATTTAAAACTTTTTGCAAGAACAAGAGGGCAAGAAGGGGAGACAATATTAATCTACCCAAATCTTGAAAGGGTTTTGAAAACATTCAAGAGTGTTTTTAATGAAAAAGGCATCACACTTGAACTTCAAGGGTTTCAGCAGCCCATTGCGGTTTTTTGTCCCCGTTACCGCTTGGAACAGGTGTTTTCCAATATTGTTCAAAATGCGCTTGATGCAATGGAAGGTGTGGAGAAGAAAAAGAAACTGGCAATTTCTATGAAAATATATGAAAAACAACAGGACAAAAGACAAGTTATCCTGCATTTTCTAGATAATGGTCGTGGCATCAAAGAAGAAGTTCTTGAGAATTTATTTGCTCCTTTTGTAACAACGAAACCTGTTAAACAAGGCGTTGGATTAGGGCTTGCTATTTCATATGGATTGGTTGAAGAAATGGGAGGCAGTTTACGGGCAAAAAACCATGCTGATGGGGGTGCGCTATTCTCCATAAGTTTGCCAATTGTAAATGAGATGAAAGAGGTTGCCTAATAGGATTTTAATTTGATGAAGGTTTTCCTGATTGATGATGAAAAGGCCATGCGTAGCTCTTTAGAGCAATGGTTGTTGTTATCTGATTTTCAGGTAACGAGTTTTGAAAAAGCCGAACTGGCTTTAAAGCAGATTGATACCGATTTTGAAGGCATTTTGATTAGTGATGTTAAAATGTCTGGTATGGACGGCATGGCTTTACTTGACGCCGTAATCAAACTTGATGAAGAGATACCCGTTATATTAATAACGGGTCACGGTGATGTACCAATGGCCGTTCAAGCGATGAAAAATAAGGCTTTTGATTTTCTGGAAAAACCTTTTTCACCAGAGCGGCTTTCAGAGATTGCGCGCCATGCTGTCACTCAACGAAAACTTGTTTTGGAAAACAGGTCATTAAAAAAAAGGCTAAGCCAGGCAAGTGGCCTTTCCAATTATATGATTGGAGAAAGCGCGATTATGGAAAATTTGCGCGCAGACCTTATTCATTTTGCATCAGCTAATGTGAATGTTATGGTGTTGGGAGAAACGGGAACTGGTAAAGAACTAGCCGCTCGCACATTACATGATTTGAGCAATAGGACAGAAAAACCCTTTCAAACTGTGAATTGTGGCGCTATCCCAAGGGATCTTTTCGAAAGCGAATTTTTTGGTCACAAAAAGGGCGCCTATACAGGTGCAGAACGTGAAAGGCAAGGGGCCTTTGAAGTTGCTGAGGGTGGCAGCCTGTTTCTGGATGAATTAACCAGTATGCCATTTGATATGCAGGTGAAATTGCTCAGGGCGTTAGAAACCAAGAGCATAAAAAAACTGGGCTCTCATGTAGAAATTTACTTTGATGTTCGTGTTATTTCAGCGGCTAATGAACCTGTTGCAAAAGCAGTGAAAGAAGGTCGATTTCGAGAAGATCTTTATTATAGACTGAACACAATCGAATTGACCATCCCGCCTTTAAGGGAGAGGGGGGGGGATATTTTGTTGCTTTTCCAACATTTTGTTCATCTTGCTGAAAAACAGTTTCAGTGCCAGGCACCAAAGGTGGATGGAAAGGTTCATGCTGCCTTAATGGCTCATAATTGGCCTGGAAATGTAAGGGAGCTGAAAAATATAGCCGAACGTTTTACATTGGCGAGAATGGCTTCTCAGGCAGATATTGCCACCTTATTAAATTATTCATCGGATAGTGCGTCTGAATCAAAGTCGCTTTCACGTGAGGTGGCAGAGTTTGAAAAAGCACTCATCTCGCAGGCGCTCAAGAAACACGCCGGAAATATTCAGGCAGTCCTACACGATCTAAGTCTACCAAGGCGCACACTCAATGACAAAATGCAGCGTTATAATTTGAGCCGGTAAATATGAATTGGCAGAATTATGCCGATATTAGTCCTTTATGAGCAAAAGTTCGCTAGTTTGTCAGGGTCTTTTTGTTAAGAAAGTCTTAAAAACTGTAGTTTTCTTGATTTAGGTTGAGTTTGGCATCATGATTGCTAAGCTAATTCTTATCAATATTGATACAGTTAATATCGGGAGGAAATAATGAAACATTTTTCATTAAAAAAAGTAGCTCTTGCTGCTTTGACATCAGCGTCTTTTGTCTTGGGTGCTGGCACAGGCGCACAGGCAGATGAACAACGTAACTTCATTTTAGCAACGGCTTCAACAGGCGGTACATATTACCCTGTTGGTGTGGCTATTTCAACGTTAACAAAAGTGAAGCTGCAACCAAAAATGAAAATTGGCATGTCTGCCATTAATTCAGCAGGTTCAGGCGAGAATGTGCGCTTGTTACGTGAAGATGAAGCGCAATTTGCCATTCTGCAAGGGTTGTTTGGTTATTATGCAGCAACAGGCACAGGCCCTGTGAAAGCAGATGGACCGCAAGGAAATTTACGTTCAGTAACAATGCTTTGGCAGAATGTTGAGCAATTCATTGTAAGCAGTGATTCTGCAAAATCGGGAACCATTGATGATGTGGTTGCCCTTAAGGGAAAATCTTTGGCGTTAGGTAAGAAAAATTCTGGTACGCTTGGGTCAAACCGCACAATTCTTGCTGAATTCGGGCTAGATATTGAAAAAGACTTTTCTCTAGTTCATGGTGGCTATGGCCCATCTGCTGATGCTGTCGCAGACGGGAAAGCAATTGGCATGTCAACACCTGCAGGCGTTCCAACAGGCGCTGTTACAAAGCTTCTGGCCGCCAAAGGCGATGGCGTAAAACTGCTTTCGTTCACACAAGAGCAAGCCCAAAAAGCAGATGGTGGTAAAAACCTCTGGACATCTTATAAAATTCCGGCAGGTACATATCCAAACCAGAATGAAGATGTAAATACAATTGCCCAACCAAACTTTTTGGCAACAAGGGCCGATGTTGATGAAGAGGCTGTCTATCTTATTACAAAAACAATGTATGAGAATTTGCCTTTCTTGAATGCCATTCATCCAGCAACAAAAGCAATGGCGCTTGAAAATGCAATTGCGGGCCTTCCTGTACCGCTTCACCCTGGTGCAGCGAAATTTTATAAGGAAGTTGGTGTTGAAATTCCTGAAAACCTGATTGCAAAATAAGCAAATTTTGAGAAGTGCGCGCGGTTTTTAATAAAATCGCGCGTCTTTAATATCTGGAGGGAATAATGCGCTCAGAAGCAATGACAAAACCAGCCTTGCCTGAAGATGAAGGGCCTGCTTTTGAAAAGAAATCAATCTTATCTAAAGCCGTTATTATTTTGGCAATCAGCCTTTCATTGGTTCATATTTGGATGAATGTTTTTGGCAATGTTTCTACCTTAATACAAAATGGTATTCATTACGCTGGTTTTGCACTTTTATGTGCGATGGCTATTCCACTTTCGCAAACAGATTGGGCAAAAAAGACGTCCATAAGAATATTGGATATTGGTTTTGGTATTCTGGTTGCCGGTTCTGCGCTTTATCTTGTTTTGGCAGAAAATGCGATTTACGATCGGGGTTTACGCCTCAATGTATTTGATTGGATTGCGGGTATTCTTGTTATCTTGGGAGCGATTGAATTTACCCGCCGCACAACAGGATGGATTATTCCCTCTCTAATTATTATAGCGATATCATATGCAGCTTTTTGGGGAGCATATGTGCCAGGGGTCTTCAAATTTCCAGGCCTTTCACTGGAAACTTTAATGTTTCGCTCCGTTTATGGGGATGATGCAATTTTCGGCAATATTGCCCGTATTTCATCAACTTTTGTTTTTCTTTTCATTATTTTTGGTGCCTTTTTATTAAAATCAGGCGCTGGGGAATTCATCATAGATTTATCTCGCGCTATTGCTGGGCGCATGATTGGCGGGCCAGGCTTTGTTGCGGTAATGGCGAGCGGTTTAACCGGTACAATTTCTGGATCAGCCGTTGCAAATACCGCTTCAACAGGGGTTATAACAATTCCACTCATGAAGCGGGCTGGTTTTCCAAATCATTTTGCAGGCGGGGTAGAAGCGGCTTCTTCGACAGGCGGGCAACTTATGCCGCCCATTATGGGGGCAGGGGCTTTTGTTATGGCTGCAGCAACACAAATTCCTTACACAACAATTATAACCGTTAGTTTTTTACCTGCATTGCTTTATTTTGCGACTGTTGGCTTTTTTGTAAGAATTGAAGCCAAGCGCTCTAATGCAACGGGTTTGATGCATGAAGAACAGCCACCAATTCTAAAAGTTTTGCGTGAAGGTGGGCCACAATTTATTTTACCGGTTGGTTTGTTAATTTACCTGCTTGTTTCTGGTTTTACGCCAACTTATGCGGCGGGGTGGGCTATTTTAACCTGCATTGCGGCCTCTTGGTTAACACCACGGCGTATGGGGCTTAAAGATATTCTGGGCGCATTGGAATTAGGCGCGCGTAATATGATTATGACAGCTGTTCTTCTTTGTGCTGTTGGTTTGATTGTTAATATTATCGCAACAGCAGGCGTTGGTAATACATTTTCTTTGATGATTAGCAATTGGGCAAATGGCAACCTTTTTGTTGCTATTGTGCTTGTTGGGCTTGCCTCACTTGTTTTGGGTATGGGTTTGCCTGTAACTGCAGCCTATATCGTACTTGGCACCCTTTCCGCACCAGCACTTTATCAGCTTATCTTGCAAAGTCAGGTTGTTGACTTACTGGTGGCAGGCACTTTACCTGAAGCGGCAAGAGCCATTTTTTTAATTGCAGTTCCAGATAAAATAGCTCTTCTTGAGGCTCCAATGACAAGTGCGGCAGCAACGGCTTTGTTGGCCGAGGTGCCGATTGAAAGTATGGGACTTTTAATTGATAACACCTTTACACCGGCTATATTAACAACGGCCTTGCTGTCAGCTCATATGATTGTTTTCTGGCTTTCGCAAGACAGCAATGTTACACCGCCTGTCTGCCTTGCAGCATTTACAGCAGCAGCCATTGCCAAGGCAAAGCCGATGAAGACAGGCTTTTATTCATGGAAAATTGCAAAAGGGCTTTATTTTGTGCCGCTTCTTATAGCTTATACCCCCTTTCTTTCAGGCAATTGGCCCGAAATGCTTGAAATTTTCTTTTTCGGGCTGTTTGGTTTATGGGCATTAAGTGCTGCAATTGAGGGCTATTGGGAAAATCGCCTTCATATCATAGAACGTGTTATTGTTCTGGCTATTGCTCTTGCTTTATTATGGCCATCTTCAATTCTCCTGCATGCCTCTGCTCTCGTGGCGTTTTTCCTCGCCTTTGGTTTTAATATATATTACAGAAAGGAAAGTGAGCCAGCTCTTAAGGCCAAAGGTTCAAAAGGAATAGAGGGATGACAGAAGAAAAATTACCAGAAGGAAGCCCTGTTATTAGAACAATTGCTATGCCGGCAGATACTAATCCGGCAGGTGATATATTTGGCGGTTGGATAATGGCCCAGATGGATTTGGCCGCGGGCAATCTGGCTGCACGCCTTGCCAGAGGCAGAAGCGCTACCGTTAGCGTGGAAGCCATGCAGTTTTTGCGCCCTGTTCATGTTGGAGACGAGGTTTCGCTTTTTGCAGATGTGGAAAGGGTAGGGCGCACATCCCTTACCATTCATGTTGAAGCATGGCGACGTAGTCGCGATGGCGATGAAAGCGTAAAGGTAACAGATGCGACTTTTACGTTTGTCGCTCTTGATCAAGCCGGAAGGCCCAGACCCTTACCACCGTTGGGGGATGAATTTAAAACCAAATCCTGATTGATATAGAGCGTAATCCTTTTAAAATGATACTCATTTTAAAAGGATTACGCTCTAAATTTTCCTGCACCTTAATTTCACTGCTATGGAAATGGTGGATGGTTTTTTCAGTCATGGCATCAAACCCAGTATTTCGAGGTGCAATTGTACATTTTTAAAAATTCCTCTGAAA
>CALHLB010000114.1 GCA_938034375.1 uncultured Alphaproteobacteria bacterium
TTCAAACAGCTTCATTCATTAGCCCTTTTCCTTCCCCTGAAAAAGCCTTTGGTCCGCATTTTCAAAAACCTGAAATCGAGCAAAAACGCCAGTCTGAAAAAAAGGCACAGACAAACAAAAAATCCAATCTTAATTCTTTAACTGAGGATGACACCTTAGTAGAAAAAAAAGAAAATTTTTCCATTGCTGAAAACCCTTTTAAAGATGGTCTGAAACAAACCTTAAATTCTCTACAATCAAAGACAAAACGTAGCAAACAAGAGCATGAAGCCCTGAAAGCATTTTATGGAAACCATGAATATGAACCTTTATGGGTAACGAAAAACGGCCTAAATGAAAATGCGCGACACTTAATTGGTTACTTCAACCAAGCAGACAAAGAAGGGCTGAACAATGAAGATTATCTTATTGAGATCCCAAAAGACAAAGCATCTCTGGAAGATTTAAGTGCGCTGGATATAAAACTCAGTTTAACCCTTTTACGCTATGCCCGCCATGCACAGGCTGGGCGCATCCATCCAGCATCTGTTAGTAGAAGTTTCAAACTCCAGCCCTCTTATCCCAAACCTGAAGAAGTGATATTAAAGCTGGCAACCAGCACCGATAAAGTTACAGCCCTTGCAAGTTACCACCCGGCACACCCTACTTATAAAGCCTTAAAAGAAGAATTGGCTATTTTGCGTGCGAAACGGGATGAAGTGAAAATTGTCATCCTGCCTGAAGGCAAAACCATGGGCATTGGTTATGAAGGCGAACGGGTAAGCTTATTACGCCAACGCCTGAATGTGCCTGCACTGGCTGATGAACACGATTTGATTTATGATGAAAACCTGAAAGAGGCCATCAAAGCCTTCCAAACAGAAAACAATCTTTTGGCTGATGGCCTTCTTGGACCGCGCACGCTTTCTGTTATGAACGGAACGAAAGCAAATCGCATTCCTGATATTATTGCCAATATGGAGCATTGGCGTTGGATGGCCCGTGATATGGGCAAATTACATGTTCAGGCGAATATCCCCTCTTTCAACCTAACAGTTTATAAAGACAACAAAAATATCCATCGCACACGTGTTGTCGTTGGGAAAACAAAGCATAAAACGCCCGTTTTTTCCGATGAAATGGAATATGTTGTTGTAAATCCTTATTGGAATGTACCCTATTCAATCGCATCAAAAGAACTTTTGCCACATATTCAGTCAAATCCAAATTATATCAGAAGTCGCAATTACGAAGTTCTATCAGGAAACCGAGTTATCAACCCAACATCCGTTAATTGGAATTCCAATAGCTTTAAAAAACTACGCATCAGACAACGCCCTGGTGGTAAAAATGCATTAGGCGATGTTAAGTTCCTCTTCCCAAACCCTTATGCTATTTACTTTCATGACACACCTTCCAAAAGCTTGTTTCAAAAAATAACCCGCGCCTTTAGTCATGGTTGTGTGCGCGTTCACAATCCTTTTGAATTTGGTAATGTTTTAATGAAGGAAACAAAGGGTTGGAAGGCTGGATCTTTAAAAGCTAAACTGGCAAGTAAGGAAAAATGGATCAGGCTAAAAGAAAATGAGCGTGTTCCTGTCCATTTAACATATTTTACAGCCGTTAAAAATGATGATGGCACAATTTCTTATAAATCGGATATATATGGCCACGTGTCTCGCCTAAAGCGCATTTTGGGATTGATTTAAAGGGTTTTGAACTTTGTCGAGGGCATGTTAAAATCTTCATAAAATCAACTTGTTTATACTTATTTTACCTTAAACGCACTCTGTCTATTGAAAATACGAATTTGCCCCAATCTTGTCACACTTCGCCCTCAAATAGGCTGGAAATTTTTATCATATTTTGGTAAAGGTCTATTAATCATAAACAACCATACTCAAAAATGGTAATTGAGTCTGTTCTTGAGTATCGGTGTAGGGACAACGCATTGAAAAAAAATTTTGGCAAACTTTTTAAAAAATCTTCCCACTCTCGTTGGATTGTTTTCAATAGCTTCAGCAAAAAATGCCTGAGCAGTCTTCTTTGCGCTTCGTTCTTTTTCTCGCCCCTACCAATATATCAAACACAGGAAGCGCATGCTGCCGGTGGAACACGGACTTTATGGTTGCACTTTACCCATACAGGGGAAGAGAAAAAAATCACTTTTCGCCGTAATGGTAAATATGACCCTCAAGGCGTTAAGGAAATGCAATGGATTTTGCGTGACTGGCGCCGTAATGAGGCCACAAAAATGGATCCGCGCCTTTTTGATTTAATTTGGTCTGTTTATCAAGAATCAGGCGCAACAAAACCTATCCGCGTTGTTTCAGGCTTTCGTTCTAAAAAAACAAATAATGCCCTTCGGCGCCGTTCCCGTGGTGTTGCAAAAAATAGTCAACATACTTTGGGTAAAGCCATGGACTTCTTCATCCCAGGTGTTCCCGTTAAAAAACTGCGTGAAATTGGCTTGAAAATGCAAGTCGGCGGTGTTGGATATTACCCAGGCTCCCGCACACCCTTTGTTCACATGGATACAGGTCGTGTGCGCCATTGGCCACGGATGACCCCCAAGCAACTCGCTTCTGTTTTTCCTGATGGCAAAACATTACATGTTTCGACAGCAGGTAAAAAACAACGCCGCTACGCACAAGCCTTAGCTGAATATAATGCCCGCAAAACCCGCGTTGTTGAACCTCTATCACGCTCAAAACGCATTCGCATTGCATCAAACGAAAAAACAAAAGACAAAAAGAAAAGCGGCGGCCTATTTGCCAACCTGTTTAATGGCAATGACAAGCGTGAAAACGGCAAGAAACAACAAACAGCACCAAAAGTTATTGCTTCTTCTATCAAAAGTGAAACACCAAAAATTACGCCAGCGCCAACAAAAAGACCTGGCAAGGAACTTGACCGAAAAGCAGCCCCAACACTTGTTGCCAACAAAGTTGAAGAAACAACACCAATTCCATCACGTATTGGTCGCGTGGAAGAAAAGAGCATCACAATTGCAAAAGCACCAGCACCACGCGCCTTACCAAATGGCCTAAGAGAGAACAGTACGCCACCACAGGCGATAATTGTTGCAAATATTCCTTCTCCGCTTCAGCGGCCTGCTTTTGAAGCAAGATTAGAGCAGGAAAATATCGCCACGCCACAAATTGTCATCGCTAAAGCCCATATTGATACGCCAGCAAATCAGGCTCCCCAAATTATCGATCCAACAAAAAAAGCTGTTATAAAGCGAAGCGATTTTAATGTACCAACACCTAAAGCTTTAGCACCTGCTCTTGTTAAAAATAGCATCGAACAAACACTAAATAACGTCAACCAGCCAGCTAACTCTAATCAAGAAAAAATCGCTTCAGAAGAGAAAAACCCAATCCAGCTGGCATTAAAAGACTTTCAACCGAAAGAAAACAAAAAAGATCAGCCAATAACTGGCCAGGCCTTAGCCTATGCTTCTGCGAATGATCCGGTTGAAAATTTACCAAAACTTGATGCTAAAGCCTTCAATCAAAGATTTGGCCAAATTGACGAAAATTCCCTTACACTTAACAATGGTGTACCAGAAAAAGTTATCAAAAAACTAACTGAATCTGAACGCCTTGCAGCCCTTGAAATCGATGCGGAAAAGCCTTCTTTCAGTCTTGAAGATTTAGGGCTTGCTAACAAGAAAAGCCAGGTTGCGCTTCGTAAATCACTGGGCCTTGATAAAGCTCCGACAAACAAGGCGCATGCAAAAGAGTTTAAAAATAACTTAAACAATCCTGCACAAGAATTAGCATTTAGCGGCGAAAGTAAAACACTTGTATCAGCCCTTATGGCCAATAGCTCACTATCCTCTAAAACTCATGTTAAGCTAACAGTTCCACAACCAAGCCATACGCCTGAGCTTTTCACGAATCCGTCTCAAGTTTTTTCTGGCAGTTTTAAAACAACTCAAACCATTGATTTCAAAAATGAATTCAAAGGTGAAACAATTAATATAACTCCGACAGTTGATTTTACAAAAACAGCAACAACAAAACGTTTCAGCTGGCTATCACGCTAAAATTGGCATTCGCACCGATGGTTCTGAAAAGTTTATTAATACTTTGAAAGTGCATCAATCAATCGCGCTTGACTTCTTCTTTACTGACGCGTTATCTTATCGCCTATAAGAAAGTATTAAGGCACAGAATTAAAACTTTCATTCAAAATATATAACGAAAGCTTTTTAAAAGAAAAGCTGAGCATAAACAAAGAAATAGTGCCAAAATTCAGCATCAATTTATGAGTGCTTTGCTATAGCTAGAACGCATTTAAATAATAAAGTATTCTAGCAATAAGTAACATCGCCGCATGGGATGAAGGCTTTTATAAAAGTTGATTTTTCACTTACTCAGAAGCTTCTGAAAATGAGGGAGAAACCATACCTAATGCTTGCATATAAAGGTCTAACATGGCTTCTTGTTCCTGGCGCTCATTGACTTCAACTTTCCTCAAGCTAACAACTTTACGCAAAATTTTAGCGTCAAAACCATTAGCTTTTGCCTCGGCATAAACCTCTTTAATATCTTCCGCTATTGCTTTTTTTTCTTCTTCAAGACGTTCAATCCGCTCCACAATTGTGCGAAGTTGGTCACCTGCAACACCACCAATATCAGACATATTATTTCCTGCTCATATTTTGCTTTTAAGATCATCATCCATTCATGAATTTATTTGCTAGGTCATCAAAGAAAGTCGGTCAAGCTGAATAAAGCCAACTCATTATAATTCTTCAATGCTGTGGAGCAATTTTTTCAAAAGCAGCCTTTTGTTCAGCGCTTGCTTCTTTTTGGTATTTAGCACGCCATTCATCATAAGGTATACCATAAAAAATCTCTCTTGCCGCTTCTTTTGAAAGGTCTAAGCCAGCTTCATTCGCAGCTTCCTGATACCAGCGTGACAAACAATTGCGACAAAAACCGGCCAGATTCATCAAATCAATATTTTGAACATCTGTACGATTTTGCAAGTGGTCCCTTAAACGGCGAAAGGCTGCCGCTTCCAGTTCAAGGCGCTTTTGGTCATCAGGCTTGTTCATAAATTCTCTCCTTTAGCAAAGCATTTCTATTATTTAAGACATTCTATCATGCTTACAATCAAACTTTAGCCCTTGAAGGATAAAATTCATGATTTTCAAAACAAGGGTGATCAAGGATACTTTCTAAGATTTCGGCAAAAATTGAAACCCAATTATCAACACCTCTTTGGTTATCAATCAAATCTTGCCTTAACTCCAAAAGCGCATGAGCGCGCCCCTTACTTGTGCCATGCTGGTAGAGACAATCATTCAGCAAAGCACCATCATAAGGCACATTTTCACCGCTTTTTATGTGGGGCCTGCTATTAAGCTCTTCCATAATCAATTTTGGCATTCTTGGGTCGCTGTCCCATAAAATTGTTGCTTCCCATCTGCGTTGAATACCTCGCCATATCGGAGTGAAAGAATGGATGGAAAATATTGCAGCTGCTTTTCCCGCTCTTTCCCGTTCAATTTTTAAAAGCTCTTCTTCCATAAAATCATGATAGGGTTGATAATAAAGCTTTCGTCTTTTTTCAATTTCCTGAGTATCAATATAAGCATTACCAGGAATTAACGCCCCATCAGACAATCGCATAACAAGCGTTGGGTCATCAAAGCCACGGTTAGGGTCAATTAAAAGGCGAGAATAAGTGGTCATGACAGCTGGAACATCAAGTATTTTCTGCAAACCAAGAATAACGGCCTCTGCCCCGATATCATAAGCAATATGACGCTGCATTTGCTGGGGCGAAACCCCAAGACCCTTATATTCTTGAGGAATGGCACGCACTGCATGATCACAAATGAGTAACAAACCTTTTGAACGGTCCCCAGAAATATATTTGTAAGGTTTGAAGCTTGTTTCTACCATCACGAAAATAAGGCCCTGCAAAAATCACAATCATTTGCGAACTTTTATCATAAAATCTTCTCATCAAAAGTTCATGCAGTCATATTTATAGGTTAATAACAGATCAATGCACCTTACCTTATTGATAAAGTTGACAAGCCGCTTCAAGGCGCCCATTACATAGTAACTAAACATTGGTGACTATTTCTTTCGGAACATGAAAAAAATATCTTGCACTTTTTATACACTTTTCCATACAATCCTGGTTACGGTTGTTTTGACCTTTGGCTTGACAATTTTTTCAACGTCACAAAGTTATGCAGATTTAAGGCTTTGCAATCAAACAGAAAGCCGAATAAGCGTTGCCATTGGCTATAAAGGGGAAGAGGGCTGGCGCTCTGAGGGTTGGTGGAATTTTGACCCTGATAATGATGATGATGCCTGCAAAATTCTGCTTTTAGGACCACTCAAGTCACGTTTCTATTATATTTATGCGATAGATATTACCAGTGGTGGTGAATGGGGGGGAGAGGCGCGCCTATGCACCAGGCAAAAAGAGTTTATCATTAATGGCAATAACGAGTGCATCGTGCGTGGTTATGAGCAAACAGGTTTTTTTGAAGTTGATACAGGTAAACAGAAAAGCTGGACAATAAGGCTTACGGATCCAGACAAAAATGGACAATAGGATTTTTTAAAATGAGACGCGAACGCAAAGTTAAAATTATTGCTACAATTGGCCCAAGCTCTTCTTCAAGAGAAAAAATCAAAGCACTTTTTGAAGCTGGCGTTGATACATTTCGCATTAATATGAGCCACTCAAGCCATGAACTTCTAAGTGAACTGGTTGGCATTATTCGTTCCGTAGAAAGAGATATTAAAAGACCCATCGGTATTTTGGCTGATTTACAAGGCCCCAAACTACGTGTGGGAGCGTTTAAAAATGAAAAAGTTGCCCTTCAACAAGGGGCAGAATTTACGTTGGATACCCACGAAAACGAAGGCGATGAAACGCGCGTCCACCTCCCGCACCCAGAAATTTTCAATGCGGTTAAAAAGGGTCACCGTCTGTTACTTGATGATGGCAAAGTGCGTTTAAGATGCCTTGAAAATAATGAAAAAAGCATCATTACACAAATTGAAGTCGGCACACATCTTTCAAGTCGTAAAGGTGTCTCTCTGCCAGATAGTGAATTACCAGTTGGCGCCCTAACGGATAAAGACAGATCTGACCTTAATGCCGCCTTGGCTGAAAAAGTTGATTGGGTGGCCCTTTCATTCGTTCAACGCCCAGAAGATATTGCCGAGGCCAGAAAAATTGCACGCGGCCGCGTTGGTGTTATGACCAAGGTAGAAAAACCGCAAGCCGTTAATCGTCTACCAGAAATTATCGAACTATCTGATGCGATTATGGTTGCCCGTGGCGACCTTGGGGTTGAAATGCCCCTTGAAGCCGTACCGGGCATTCAAAAACGCATTACGAGAGCGGCAAGACGCGCCGGCAAACCCGTTATTATCGCAACACAAATGCTTGAATCGATGATTTCTGCACCAGCCCCAACCCGGGCAGAAGTTTCAGATGTCGCTAATGCGGTTTTTGAAGGCGCTGATGCCGTTATGCTATCTGCAGAGTCAGCTGTCGGTGATTTTGCCATAGAAGCCGTTGAAACGATGGATCGTGTCGCCCGTGAAGTTGAACGGGATCCTAATTATGCCAATATCATGCATGCCCAACGCACAGAACCACAAGCTACCGGCGCTGATGCAATTTCAGCTGCGGCACGCCAAATTGCTGAAACACTCAATCTTGCAGCTATTTGTTGTTTTACATCTTCAGGCTCCACTGGCCTGCGCGCTTCACGCGAGCGTCCCAACACACCCATAATTGCTCTTTCACCAATACCAGAAACGGCGAGAAGGCTAGCCCTTGTTTGGGGTCTGCATTGTGTTATCAGCGATGATGCAACCAGTCTTGATGATATGGTCGACAAAGCTTGCTCCATTGCCTTATCAGAAGGCCTTGCCCGCATTGGCCAACGCATTATTATATCTGCTGGCGTTCCTTTGGGTACACCTGGTGCAACCAATATGTTACGGGTTGCCTTTGTCGGCACAGATGGGATGAGCAGTCTTTAGCGCATGATGCATTTTCATGAATTCATCTGTTATGCGCTAAGCCTTTATTCTTACGCGAGTTTTTATCCCATAAGTGAATTCACTTATGGGAAACACGCTCTAGAAAACCAACCTTCTTTGCAAGGAACAGTATTTCATCTATAAAAAGATTGGCATGGGTGTGGTGGGGCATGTGGCCCGTATTCAATAAGTTAATACGTTTTAAACCTGCAATATCATGCTCCAACCCATCACAATGAACCCAAGGCAATAAAACTTGATCCTTATCCCCGGTTAAAAGTGTAACAGGCATTTTAATCTGCGAATAAAACGGTGAAGCACCTGCAATATAACATCTAAGGTCTGCAATATCAGCCGCATTATTTTGAAAAATTTGCGGAATCAAAACAAGTTTTGCCCCTCCTTTATCATGATAGTAAGCAGGGACTTTATTAGGCCAGAAAACTTTATCCTGCGCGCATTGAAATTGCCTTTCACCGAAAGGTATTGCCAAAAGCCTTGTAAAGAACCAGCCCCAAAAGGCGCTTGCAGCAATAGGGTAATACCAGTTGACCCCACCCGGCCAAAGGTGACTAACCGGAGCGCTTAAAACAAGCCCTTTAACCCGTTCAGGGTAATTTAGTGCAAAAGAAAGCGCTAAAGCCCCACCCCATGAATGGCCAAATATGAGGATACGATCAATTTCCAAATGGTCAAGCAAAGCCACAATATGCTTTGCCTGCTCTTTTGGAGAAGAAAGATAACGCCCTTTTCTGTCGCTATACCCATGGCCAGGCCTATCAACGTAAATTTGACGAATTCTTCCACGGAGCTTTTCTTCAAAAACACTTTGTAAGTCCCTTAAATTACCGCTCGCCCCGTGTAAAAATAAAACGGCACAATCCTCTTTTCCATCTAGAGCGCAATCAAGATAATGCGTCTGCAGTCCATTAATTTCAGTAAATTGACCAATAGGAGGATAGTCCGCCACCATTTTCTTTGAACGATAAGCTGAGTAAACATAAAGACTTGCCCCTAATAGGCAGATCAAAAAAACAAGAAGAAAAAGTAAGAAGGTCAAACGAAAAACTCATTATTATTCTGTTATTATTTAGTTTTAAAACTGCCAGCAACAAGACCTATCAGCTTTCAC
>CALHLB010000115.1 GCA_938034375.1 uncultured Alphaproteobacteria bacterium
ACTGGTGCTGCACAAATGGATGGTGCTATTCTTGTTTGTTCAGCTGCAGATGGTCCTATGCCTCAGACACGTGAGCATATCCTTCTTGCGCGTCAGGTTGGTGTTCCTGCACTTGTTGTTTTCCTTAACAAAGTTGATCAGGTTGATGATGAAGAACTGCTAGAGCTTGTTGAAATGGAAGTTCGTGAGCTTCTTGAATCTTTTGAATTCCCTGGCGATGACATTCCAATCGTTGCTGGTTCGGCACTTGCTGCTCTTGAGGGTAGAGATCCTGAAATCGGCGAAGAAAAAATTAAAGAATTAATGGCTGAGGTTGATGCTTACATTCCAACACCAGAGCGTCCTGTTGATCAACCTTTCTTGATGCCAATTGAAGATGTTTTCTCAATTTCAGGTCGTGGTACAGTGGTTACTGGTCGTGTTGAGCGCGGTGTTATTAAGGTTGGCGAAGAGATTGAAATCGTTGGCGTTAAAGAAACGCAAAAAACAACATGTACTGGTGTTGAAATGTTCCGTAAGCTTCTTGATCAAGGTGAAGCTGGTGACAATATCGGTGCTCTCATTCGTGGCATCGATCGTGAACAGGTTGAGCGTGGTCAGGTTCTTTGTAAACCTGGTACAGTTACGCCGCACACTAAATTCAAGGCCGAAGCTTATATTCTTACGAAAGATGAGGGTGGTCGTCATACACCATTTTTCACAAACTATCGCCCACAATTCTATTTCCGTACGACGGATGTGACTGGTGTTGTTTCATTGCCTGAAGGTACTGAAATGGTGATGCCTGGTGATAATGTTTCTGTTGATGTTGAGCTTATTGTGCCTATTGCCATGGAAGAAGGCTTGCGTTTCGCTATTCGCGAAGGTGGCCGTACCGTTGGTGCTGGTGTGGTCGCATCTATCATTGAGTAATTCGTTTAAGTCGCGTGGGTTCATGCCCACGCGTTTTTTACACTTAATTGTGTGACGATTCTGTAACAAATTTTGGCAGTATTTCTGTCAATTATTTAAAATACTTCCCTTGGGGATAAGGTTTATGAACGGTCAAAACATTCGCATACGTCTCAAAGCGTTCGATCATCGTGTTCTAGATGCATCGACTTTAGAGATTGTGAATACGGCAAAGCGTACTGGCGCTCAGGTTCGTGGTCCAATACCACTGCCGACACGAATTGAAAAATTCACAGTAAATCGCTCGCCGCATATCGACAAAAAATCTCGTGAGCAATTTGAAATGCGTACGCATAAAAGGCTTTTAGATATTGTCGAACCCACACCACAAACAGTTGATGCTTTAATGAAGCTCGATCTTGCTGCTGGTGTTGATGTAGAAATTAAACTCTAGACATTTGTCTGGAATGAAAGAGAAGAGGACGCCATGCGTTCAGGAGTAATTGCACAGAAGGTAGGAATGACTCGTATCTACAATGATGCTGGGGAAGGTATTCCTGTTACCGTTCTGAAGCTGGATTCTTGTCAAGTTGTTGCTCATCGTACAGATGATGTAAATGGTTACAATGCTGTTCAACTTGGTTCAGGTCTCCGTAAAGTAAAAAATACACCAAAAGCTTTGCGCGGTCATTTTGCTGTTGCTAAGGTTGAACCTAAGGCAAAATTAGCAGAATTTCGTGTTGATGCAGATAACTTCATTGAAGTTGGTGCTGAAATTACCGCCAATCATTTTGTTAATGGGCAGCGAGTTGATGTCACCGGTACGTCTATTGGTAAAGGTTTTGCAGGTGCTATGAAACGTCATAATTTTGGTGGCCTTCGTGCATCGCATGGTGTTTCTGTTTCACATCGTTCACATGGTTCAACAGGTCAATGTCAAGATCCTGGTAAAGTATTCAAGGGTAAAAAAATGGCTGGCCATATGGGCGCTGAACGTGTAACAACCCAGAATCTGGAAGTTGTTAAAACGGATGTTGAGCGTGGTCTTATCATGCTTAAAGGTTCTGTTCCAGGCTCTAAAGGTGGCTGGATACTGGTTCGTGATGCTGTTAAGTACACACGTCCTGATGATGTTCCACTACCTGGTGCTTTCAAACCTGCGGCTGCTGAAGCTGTTGTATCAAATGAGGGTGAAGAATAATGGAACTCTCTATTAAAACAATTAATGGCAAAAATGCCGGTAAATTGACTGTATCTGATGCTGTTTTTGGTCTTGAACCACGTGAAGATATTCTTGCTCGTATGGTTCGTTACCAGCTAGCTAAGCGCCAAGCAGGAACGCATAAAGCAAAAACGCGCAATGAGTTAACAGCTACTGGCAAGAAGTTTGTGCGTCAAAAAGGTTCTGGCGGTGCGCGTCATGGTGATAAAAAAGCGCCACAGTTTCGAGGTGGTGGCAAGCCTTTTGGACCTATAGCGCGTGATCACTCCCATGATTTGCCTAAGAAAATAAGAGCGCTGGCTTTAAAACTTGCTTTATCTTCTAAGGTGAAGAGCGAACGCTTAGTCATTGTTGATGATGCAAGTTGTGATGGTAAAACAAAATCTCTAAAGACTAATCTTTCTGATCTAGGTCTTTCAAATGTGTTATTTGTTGATGGCCAAGTCGTTAATGAACAATTCTTACTTGCAAGTCGAAACATTCCTAATGTTGATGTTTTGCCCATTCAGGGTATTAATGTCTATGATATTTTGCGCCGTGATACTTTAGTATTAACTAAGGCGGCTGTTGAAGCACTTGAGGAGCGGTTCAAATGAGCAATTTAGCCTATTATGATATTATTCGCTCACCTGTTATTACCGAAAAGTCTACAATGGCATCTGAAAATAACCAGGTCGTCTTTAATGTTGCGCGCAATGCAACAAAACCTGAAATTAAGCAAGCTATTGAAGCTCTCTTTTCTGTAAAAGTTAAGGCAGTTAATACGCTTAATCGCAAAGGTAAGGTTAAACGCTTTCGCGGTATGATTGGTAAACAGAAAGACGTCAAAAAAGCAATTGTGACCCTTGATGAAGGTAGTACAATTGATGTGACGACTGGCCTTTAGAAAACGGTGAGATTAAAATGGCATTAAAAACATTTAAACCGAATACACCAGGCCAACGACAGCTTGTTCTTGTTGATCGTTCAGCTCTTTATAAAGGCAAGCCTGTTAAAGCATTGACAGAAGGTCTTACGAAGAAGGGTGGCCGTAATAATGCTGGTCGTATAACTGCAAGGCGTCGTGGTGGTGGGCATAAGCGTGCTTATCGTCTGATTGATTTCAAGCGTAACAAGTTTGATATAGCAGCTATTGTGGAGCGTATTGAATATGATCCAAATAGAACAGCCTTTATTGCACTTATAAAATATGAAGATGGTGAATTAGCCTATATTTTAGCACCTCAACGTTTGAGTGTAGGAGATCAAGTTGTTTCTTCAAGATCAGCCGACATTAAGCCAGGCAATACATTACCTATTGAGGCAATGCCGGTTGGTACTATTGTTCATAATGTTGAATTGAAGCCTGGCAAGGGTGGGCAAATTGCACGTTCGGCTGGTGCTTATGTTCAATATGTTGGCCGTGATCAAGGATACGCTATTATCCGTTTGAATTCTGGTGAAACACGCTTGGTTCATGGCTCTTGTCTTGCGACAATAGGGGCTGTTTCAAATCCGGATAACTCGAATACCAATATGGGTAAAGCTGGCCGTAATCGTTGGCTTGGTCGCCGTCCTTCTGTTCGTGGTGTTGCTATGAACCCGATTGATCACCCACATGGTGGTGGTGAAGGGCGTACATCTGGTGGGCGCCATCCAGTAACGCCTTGGGGCAAACCGACAAAGGGTAAGCGTACGCGCTCTAACAAGTCGACAGATAAATTCATTGTGCGCTCGCGTCATCAGCGTAAGAATAAGCGATAGGAGTAGAGGCCAGTGGCTCGTTCAGTTTGGAAAGGTCCTTTTGTGGATGGTTATCTACTTAAAAAAGTAGAAAAAGTCCGTGAAAGTGGTCGTAATGAAGTAATTAAAACGTGGAGCCGCCGTTCCACTATATTACCACAATTTGTGGGCCTAACATTTGGTGTCCACAATGGTCAAAAGCATGTACCGGTTTTAATTTCGGAAGATATGGTTGGCCATAAATTAGGTGAATTCTCTCCAAGCCGTACCTATTATGGTCACGGCGCGGATAAGAAAGCGAAGAGGAAATAACGATGGGCAAGGCAAAAGCCGGCCGTCGATTGGCTGATAATGAAGCGCAAGCGATTAATCGCATGATTAGGGTTAGCCCTCAAAAGCTGAACCTCGTAGCTCAGCTTATTCGCGGCAAAAAAGTCGATACTGCTTTGGCTGATTTAACGTTTTCATCAAAGCGCATTGCTGTTGATGTTAAAAAGACACTAGAAAGTGCTGTTGCTAACGCTGAAAATAATCATCAGCTTGATGTTGATAACTTAGTTGTCGCGGAAGCTTTTGTTGGTAAAGCTATGGTTATGAAGCGTTTTAGAGCGCGCGCTCGTGGACGTGGTGCTCGTATTTTAAAACCATTTTCGCATTTGACAATAGTCGTGCGTGAAGTTGAGGAGGCCGCATAATGGGTCAGAAAGTTAACCCGATTGGTCTAAGACTTGGCATTAACCGCACATGGGACAGCCGATGGTATGCAGACAAGGGTGAATATGGTGATCTTCTTATTGAAGATATGAGAATTCGCGCCATGCTGATGAAGGAATTGAAGCAGGCTGCTGTTTCCAAAATTATTATTGAGCGACCTCACAAAAAGTGCCGTGTTACTATTCATTCTGCGCGTCCAGGTATTGTGATTGGTAAAAAAGGTGCTGATATTGAAAAAGTGCGCAGTAAAGTTACTGCCCTTACATCAAGTGAAGTGCATATCAATATTGTTGAAGTTCGTAAGCCGGAAATTGATGCTAACCTTGTTGCTCAATCTATTGCACAGCAACTAGAGCGCCGTGTTGCATTTCGTAGAGCTATGAAACGTGCTGTACAAAATGCGATGCGTATGGGCGCTTTGGGTATTCGTATTAATACGGGCGGGCGTCTTGGCGGTGCAGAAATTGCCCGTATTGAATGGTATCGTGAAGGGCGTGTGCCTCTTCATACTTTACGTGCGGATATTGATTATGGTGTTGCTGAAGGTTTGACGGCTTACGGTATTATCGGTATTAAGGTCTGGATTTTCAAAGGAGAGATTCTTGAGCATGATCCTATGGCTTCTGAAAAGCGGGCCGCTTCTGCTAACGAGGGTACTTCATCAGGCAATCGCCGCCGTGAAAGTGGACGGGATCGTGATGCGCGATAAGCGTTTACGGTAAACTAGATTTATAAGGGATTGAAACAATGCTGCAGCCTAAGCGCACAAAGTTTCGCAAAATGCATAAAGGCCGTATACATGGTGCCGCTAAAGGGGGGACAGACCTCAATTTTGGTGCTTATGGTTTAAAAGCGGTTGAGCCAGAACGTATAACTGCTCGTCAAATCGAAGCAGCTAGACGCGCAATGACACGCTATATGAAGCGTGCTGGTCGTGTTTGGATCAGGATTTTTCCTGACGTGCCTGTTTCTTCTAAACCAACAGAAGTACGTATGGGTAAAGGTAAGGGTGCGCCTGATTATTGGGCTGCTAGAGTTAAGCCTGGTCGGGTTATGTTCGAAATTGATGGTGTTTCAGAACCAATAGCGCGTGAAGCTATGCGCTTGGCTGCAATGAAATTACCAGTTAAAACGCGCTTTGTTCAGCGCATTCCAGACTAGAGGTTATAGGCTATGAAAGCTGCTGATTTAAAAAGCAAAACTCTGGATGAGCTGGAAGACGAGCTTAAAAACCTTAAGAAAGAGCAATTTAATTTGCGTTTTCAAAAGGCATCCGGTCAAATTGAAGACACATCCCGCGTTCGCACGATCCGTCGCGATATTGCGAGAATCATGACAATTGCTGCAGAAAAACGCGCAGCAAGTAACGCATAAGGGTTTATTAAAATGCCAAAGCGCGTCCTACAGGGTACTGTTGTATCCGATAAGACAGATAAGACAATTGTCGTAAAGGTTGAGCGTCGTTTTAACCATCCACTTTTCAAGAAAGTGGTACGTCGTACCAAAAATTATCAGGCACACGATGCCGATAACCAATTTAAAATCGGTGATAATGTTTTTATTGAAGAATGTAAGCCGATTTCAAAAACCAAGCGTTGGACAGTACTTGCTGATCGTAGTCAAGCTAGTGATTAAGCGAATAAATTGTTCAAGACTTTAACTCTATAAGATAGGCGTAAGCTCATGATTCAGATGCAAACTAACTTGGAAGTGGCCGATAATTCTGGCGCTCGTCGTGTTCAGTGCATCAAAGTACTTGGTGGCTCTAAGCGTAAGTATGCTTCTGTTGGCGACATTATTGTTGTTTCAGTTAAAGAAGCTACTCCGCGTGGTCGCGTCAAGAAAGGTGATGTTCGTAAAGCTGTTGTTGTTCGTACAGCTAAAGATATTCGCCGCGCAGATGGCTCTGTTATCCGTTTTGATGGAAATGCAGCCGTTATTTTAAACAATAACTCAGAACCGATCGGGACACGTATCTTCGGGCCGGTACCGCGTGAATTGCGTACCAAAAACCAGATGAAGATCATCTCGCTCGCACCAGAAGTTCTCTAAGGGAAAACCATGGCAGCGAAGCTAAAAAAAGGCGATAACGTTATCGTCCTTGCTGGAAAAGATAAAGGCAAGAAGGGTAAAATTTCTGAAGTATTACCGCATGAAGGTAAGGCTGTCGTTGACGGCATTAATCTTGTGCGCCGTCATCAGAAACAAAACCAAACACAAGAGGGTGGTATTATTACCAAACCTGCACCTATTCAATTATCTAATTTGGCGATTGAAGATCCAAAAGATGGCAAGCCAAGTCGTGTCGGTTTTAAGATCGATGATAACGGCAAGAAAATGCGTTTTGCCAAACGTTCAGGAGAAGTGTTTGATGGCTGAAGTTAATTACATTCCTCGCTTAAAAACACATTATGATAATGTTGTTCGTTCAAAGCTAATTGAAGAATTTGGCTATGAAAATACTATGCAGGTTCCTGTTATTGAGAAAGTTGTTCTTAATATGGGTGTGGGTGCTGCAGTTAGCGATACTAAAAAAGTTAAGGCTGCATTTGGTGATTTAACGCTTATTGCTGGCCAACAACCTGTTGTTACACGGGCACGTAAATCTATTGCTGGTTTTAAAGTTCGTGAAGATATGCCACTTGGTTGTAAGGTTACACTTCGCAAAACGCGGATGTATGAATTTATAGATCGTCTTATTACAATTGCTCTTCCGCGGGTGCGTGACTTTCGGGGGCTAAATCCTAAAAGTTTTGATGGTCATGGCAATTATGCAATGGGTATTAAGGAACATATTGTATTTCCCGAGATTGATTATGATAAAATTGATCAAAACTGGGGTATGGACATTGTTGTGACGACAACAGCCAAGACGGACGAAGAAGCACGTAAACTTCTTAGTGAATTTAACTTTCCGTTCCGCGATAAATAGGCGTTTGAGGATTAAAGATTATGGCTAGAAAAAGCTCCATCGAAAAAGACAAGCGCAAGCGTCATTCAGTAGCAAAATTTGCCGCTAAACGCGCTGAATTGAAGGCTCAGTTGAAAGATGAAAATCTTTCCTTTGAAGAGCGTTTTAAATTGCATTTGAAATTGGCTGAATTACCACGTGACGGATCAAAAACACGGATTCGAAATCGCTGTAGCATTTCAGGACGTCCACGAGGATATTACCGTAAAATTGGTATGTCCCGTATCGCGTTACGTGAACTTGGCAATTATGGTCAGATTCCTGGCCTGGTAAAATCCAGCTGGTAAGGGGAGACAAGACATGAGTATGAGTGATCCTCTCGGTGATATGCTAACACGTATTCGCAATGCACAGATGCGTGATAAATCGAATGTGGTAACACCGGCCTCCCGTTTGCGCGCTAATGTGCTGAAGGTTTTGAAATCGGAAGGTTATATACGTGGATATTCTGAAGCAGAATATGCTAAGGGTAAATCTGAGATTACAATTGAATTAAAATATTTTGACGGCGAGCCTGTAATTCGTGATATTAAACGAATTTCAAAACCTGGTCGTCGGGTATATGCATCGGTTAAGAATATACCGGTTGTATCAAACGGCTTGGGCGTTTCAATTTTGTCGACACCAAAAGGTGTTATGTCAGATGCGCGCGCTCGCGAAGAAAACGTGGGTGGTGAAGTTCTTTGTCAAATCTTCTAGGCTTTGATTTTAAGAAAACTAATCGCTTAAATTTTACACGAACCACAGGCAGGTAGTCTGATGTCTCGTATCGGGAAAAAACCGGTTGAAGTTCCGTCAAACGTAACAGCAACCATTGACGGTCAAACCGTTGGAATAAAAGGCCCTAAGGGTGAACTCTCTTTTGTGGTCAATGATGAAGTTCTGGTTAAAATGGCTGATAATGCCATCGTTGTTGATCCTCGTGATGAAAGCAAAGATGCGCGTTCTAAATGGGGTATGTCCCGCACCATGATCCAAAATCTAATCATCGGTGTTACTGATGGTTTTGAAAAAACTTTGGAAATCAATGGTGTTGGTTATCGTGCTGCCATGCAGGGCAAAAATCTTCAGCTTGCACTTGGTTTCAGCCATGATGTAATTTTTGAAGTACCAGAAGGTATTGAGGTAAAGTGTACAAAGCCAACTGAGATTGTTGTGTCTGGTATTGACAAACAAAAAGTTGGACAAGTAGCTGCTGAAATTCGTGGCTGGAGACCTCCAGAGCCTTATAAAGGTAAGGGTGTCAAATATGCGGATGAATATATCTTCCGTAAAGAAGGCAAGAAGAAGTAGGATCGACAGATGGCTTATAAAAAGAATAAGGAAGTGCGTCGCCGTGATCGCGTTCGTCGTCAACTTAAAAATGCTGCAAATGGTCGTCCGCGTTTGAGTGTTCATAGATCAGCTGCTAATATTTATGTTCAGTTGATTGATGATCTTGAAGGACGTACGCTGGCATCGGCCTCCACATTAGATGAAGCTATTAAAGCTTCTGTTAAATATGGCGGTAATATTGAGGCTGCTGTTGTTGTTGGTAAGGTTATTGCTGAACGAGCAAAAGAAGCAGGTGTTGAGGATGTGGTCTTTGATCGCGGTTCTTATATTTATCATGGCCGGGTTAAAGCCCTGGCAGAAGCCGCCCGTGAAGGCGGACTAAAATTCTAAAGGGTAAAGACCATGGCAGGAAAAGAGCGTGATCGCGAGGAACGTGATAGCGAATTTGTTGATAAACTCGTTCACATTAATCGCGTTGCCAAAACAGTTAAAGGTGGCCGCCGCATGGCATTTGCAGCACTCGTTGTTGTGGGTGACCAAAAGGGACGTGTAGGATTTGGCCACGGTAAGGCACGTGAAGTGCCTGAAGCAATACGTAAAGCAACGGAAGTTGCCAAGAAAACAATGATCCGGGTTCCCTTGCGGGAAGGCCGTACTTTACACCATGATGTATCTGGACGCCATGGCGCGGGTAAGGTTCTTCTTCGAGCAGCGCCGGCTGGTACTGGTATCATTGCTGGTGGTCCTATGCGCGCCGTTTTTGAAACATTGGGTGTTCAAGACGTTGTTGCAAAATCGTTAGGTACGTCAAATCCTTACAATATGGTTCGTGCAACTTTTGAAGCTTTGAAAAATGAAGATAGTCCACGTTCTGTTGCGGCTCGTCGTGGTTTGAAAGTTTCTGAATTGCAAGCACGCCGCCAATTAGGTGGTTCAGAAGATGCTGCCTAAGGCTAATTCGCTGAGAAGGATTATATGAAATGACTGAAAAGAATACAGTCACGGTTGAGCAGATAGGAAGTCCTCTGCGCCGTCCAAATGATCAACGTCAAACATTAATTGGCCTTGGTCTTAATAAATTGCATCGTCGCCGTACGCTTGAGGATACTCCTGCTGTACGTGGTATGATTCGCAAGGTTAATCACCTTGTGACCATTATTGATGAAGCGTAACTTTTCAAAACGGGATTGAGATTATGAAACTCAATGAAATTGCCGATAAACCAGGTGCAACCAAATTACGCAAGCGCGTTGGCCGAGGTATTGGTTCAGGCCTTGGTAAAACTGGTGGACGTGGTGTTAAAGGTCAAAAATCGCGAACGGGTGTTGCGATTAAAGGCTTTGAAGGTGGGCAAATGCCAATTCACATGCGCTTACCAAAACGTGGTTTTAATGCCTTAAATGCCAAAGACTATAATGCTGTTAGTATTGGTCGTATACAAACGGCCATTGATGCAGGTAAGCTAAATGGTACGGAAACTGTTAATGCTGAGGCTTTAAAAAATGCAGGTGTTATCAGACGTATTAAAGATGGTGTGCGTATTCTTTCTGATGGTGAGATTAAGTCTGGTATAAGTTTTGAAATTGCCGGTGCTTCGAAAGCAGCTACCGTTGCAATTGAAAAAGCTGGTGGAAAAGTTACTATCGTTGAAGCTTAAATCGCATTATTGATATTGAGGGTCTGGAAATGAATTGCCTTTTTGGTAATTGTCTTTTCGGACCTTTTTTTATAAAAGTAATTCTATTCGGTTTATTTGACTTTTAAAAGTTAATCGCGACATGGAAATTTATGGAAGAAGATATTAATGGCTTCTTCTTTCTTGAGAGGGCTTTATGGCATCAGCAGCAGAACAATTAGCATCCAATATTAATTTTGGAACTTTTAGTAAGGCAAAAGAACTCCAACATCGTATTCTTTTTACCCTTGGAGCCTTAATGGTTTACCGCCTTGGAACTTATATTCCTATGCCGGGCATTGATCCCGTTCAATTGCAACAGGCTTTCGAACAGGCTCAATCAGGTATTCTAGGCCTTTTCAATATGTTTTCAGGAGGCGCTGTTGGGCGTCTTGCTATTTTTGCCTTGGGTATTATGCCTTATATTTCTGCTTCCATTATTATGCAGTTAATGACTTCAGTTGTTCCTAAATTTGAGCAACTTAAGAAAGAGGGTGAGCAGGGGCGAAAAGTTATCAACCAATATACGCGTTATGGGACGGTTGCTCTGGCTGTTGTTCAAGCTTATGGTATTTCTGTTGGTCTTGAGGCATCTGGTGGTCTGGTTGAAAATCCTGGCTGGTTTTTCCGTATCACCGCTGTTATTACCCTAACAGGCGGGACCATGTTTTTGATGTGGCTTGGCGAGCAAATCACTGCACGCGGTATTGGCAATGGTATATCACTCATTATTTTTGCAGGAATCGTTGCTGAGATTCCAGGTATTATCTCTCGCCTATTTGAATTAGGTAGAACGGGTGCCATTGCAACACCATTACTTTTGGCTTTTATAGTTATTACACTTGCAACAATTGCTATTATAGTTTTTGTTGAACGCGCCCAACGTCGGTTGGTTGTACAGTACCCAAAACGTCAGATGGGAAATCGTATGTTTCAGGGGGATACCTCGCACCTTCCGTTAAAGTTAAACACAGCTGGTGTTATTCCTCCGATTTTTGCAACTTCTTTACTTCTTTTACCAGTAACGGTGGCTAATTTTTCAGCGGGTAGTGGTGGTAATGATATTCTCAATGCAATTGTTGCTTCTCTTGGTAGGGGACAACCACTCTATTTAGCGCTTTATGCAAGTTTGATTATTTTCTTTGCTTTTTTCTATACAGCCCTCGTGTTCAACCCGCATGAGACGGCGGATAATTTAAAAAAACAGGGTGGTTTTATTCCAGGTATTCGCCCTGGAGAGAAGACTGGCAATTACATCGAATATGTTTTGACGCGCATTACGATGGTAGGTGCTATTTATCTCGCAATTGTTTGTATGATACCAGAATTTTTACTGCCTAACA
>CALHLB010000116.1 GCA_938034375.1 uncultured Alphaproteobacteria bacterium
GCCGTCATTGTCGGTGAGCGGGTTATAATAGATCACACCAAACAATGTCAACTAAATAAAATAAAAAAATACTCAAAAATTATGAAATTTTAAAAAACCTGATTTTACCTGCAATTTATTGCCATATTTTGGACTTAAAGGTACCTCAATTCAAATAATGACAAAAATTTATAAACCGAGGCATTTGAGAGCTACACAAAACTTACATATTAAAGTATGACATATATTGGTTTTCTCCGATGACCGTTTGATGAGAAAACAATGGGAAAGAAACCTGATCAATAAATGGCACATCAATATGCAAGGATAGTATGAAGGCTGATTATAAAACCCAAACAACATCAGAAGCAACAAGGGCTTTAATTGGGTCACAGTCGGCCCTTTCAACAGAAGCTAATAAAAACCGCCCGCCTGATATAAAGGATGTGAGCTTACGCTGGTTAATGGGTACCGTTCTAACGGGTGTCACATCCATTACCCTAATGGGCGGCGCTTTACTAACGGCCCTTGAAGCTCAGCGCAGTTATTGGATTGCTGGTTTCGATCATCAAACAGAAATCATTGAACAAGCACAAAACGATTCTTATCAAGACAATGGTAAAAACTACGAAAAAGGCGATTTACCTGTTACAAAAGATAAAACCAAGGAAACACAAAAAGTTTTCCGTTTAAGTACACTTACCCGTAGCAATGACGGTAACCGCGTTCGAAGTCGCCCTTTTGCAAAGCTTGATTCCAAGCTTGTTCGTTTTAAAGGGGAAAAGGAACTTGATATTCCTGCATTTGATCCAGTAACTATTTTTTCCGGCTCATCCAACTTCCGTGAAAAAGGAGAAGATGAGGTTCTTTATAGCAGCCAAGTTGAGGGTGAAATAGAAATTCGCCATAGTCCCCTTACCCAAGGCCATCAAAACCAACAGGCCTTGAGAGGCTTCTCAAATGAAGAGGTCCAAGCAAAACTAAAGCAAAAACTGCCGATTTTACGCACCTCTTTAGATGACGGAACAATTTTTGCCCGCGCAGGGGCAATAGCCTATATTGATCCTTCTCGGTTTGAAGGAAAACCCGTTTTCATTGAAGAAACACCTTATGATAAGTTGGTAACCATTCGCTCCGAGAATGTTCTAACTCTTGGTAAAACCAGCTCTATATCTCCCCAGCTTAAAAAGGGAGAAAAACGCATTATTACACTTAAAAAAAATAACCAACCAATTAGAGACGTTATTGGTAAAAAATTAAATTTGGGACAAAGTAATGCAATATCAGAAAAACTCATCGGTGAACTAGGCAAGGAAAACCTGTCTACAAGTCACACATTGC
Source organism: uncultured Alphaproteobacteria bacterium (assembly GCA_938034375.1). Classification (GTDB taxonomy): domain Bacteria; phylum Pseudomonadota; class Alphaproteobacteria; order Rhizobiales; family JACESI01; genus JACESI01. The sequence goes on from CALHLB010000116.1 coordinate 1,321, forward strand.
GGTTAAGTTATGCGGGCGGGCCAGACGTTAATGAGCCTGATATTATCAGCCTTTTTGAAGACGATACCCATAAAATCAGCCTTGCTCGATCTGACGATGGAAGCTTTGTTGAAATGAATACAGACGAAATTACATTTCTTTCAGAAGAAAAAGAACCGCCATTAGACACAAAAAGAACCAGCATTTACCGTGGCGTTTTTGAAACCGCCTTGAGAAATGGCCTGGACCAAGAGCTTGCAAGAGAGCTTATTCGTATTTACGCGTTTGATGTCGATTATCGTAGCCAAGCGAAAAGTAATGACCATATGGAAGTTTTCTATTCGCTCGATCCTGAAGAAGAAAAAGCATCAAAAGATTCCGAAATTATTTATACTTCGCTCACATTAAACGGAATTAAGCGCCGTTATTATAGATTTAAAACGACAGACGATGCAACTGTTGACTATTACGATGAAAATGGTCGCTCTGCAAAAAAATTCTTAATGCGGCAACCGGTCCCTCGCGCTAAATTCAGGTCCAGTTTTGGTTGGCGACGCCATCCAATTTTAAGAACATCAAGATTGCATAAGGGCGTTGACTGGTCTGCCCCACGGGGAACCCCCATTTTTGCTGCCGGAAATGGCGTCATAGAAGATGCTAAGTGGTTTTCTGGTTATGGACGATGGATAAAGATTCGTCATGCCAATGGATATAAAACCGGATATGCTCATATGTCACGCTTTGCAAAAGGCATGAAACCCGGCAAACGAGTAAGACAAGGGCAAATTATCGGCTATGTTGGCTCCACCGGCCTTTCAACAGGCCCGCACCTTCATTATGAGGTTATCGTTAATGGAAGACATGTAGACCCAATGCGAATTCGCCTGCCTCGTGGACGCTCCTTAAAAGGAGAACAATTAATTGCTTTCGAACGGGAAAGAAATCGCATCGACCAACTATTGGATACAGCATCCCATACTGAAGAACAGGATTTCGCCCTCAATAATTAATCAATCTACCTTACGTCCATCTTTAAAAACCATGGAAATATAGCCTAAGCCTTTGAAAAATAAGAGGGAGGGCCTAACCCCTCCCTCTTATTATAATGTTTTAATTAGGCAGCTTCATCTTTCTTCACGGATTGCTCAAAATGCAAACCATTATTCAAGACAGTTGCAATAATATGAGCGCCATCCATAATCTCGGCAGATAGAATTTTATCAGCGAGTGGATCCTGTACAAAACGCTGGATAGCACGTTTTAGCGGCCTGGCACCATAAGCAGGGTCATATCCCTTATTTGCCAGCCAATCCTTGGCTTCTTGGTTAAGCTCTAACAAAATGTTGCGCTCGTTTAAAAGTTCTTGCAAACGAATCAACTGAATATCGACAATTTTTGTCATCTGTTGACGCTTCAAGCGTTCAAACAATACCACATCATCAAGACGGTTTAGAAATTCAGGCCTGAAATGATGGCGAACAATAGTCATGACATCATCACGCACACTTTCAACAACATCACCTTCCTGCTGCTCAATTAGAAATTCAGCACCCAAATTAGATGTTAAGATGATGAGGGTATTGCGGAAATCAACTGTACGCCCTTGTCCGTCTGTCAAACGCCCTTCATCCAAGACCTGTAATAAAACATTGAAAACATCGCCATGCGCTTTTTCAACCTCGTCAAACAAGATAACTTGATAGGGGCGCCGGCGAACAGCTTCAGTCAAAACACCGCCCTCTTCATAGCCAACATAGCCTGGAGGCGCGCCAATAAGGCGAGCAACGGCATGTTTCTCCATAAATTCAGACATATCAATACGCACCATTGCGCTTTCATCATCAAATAAAAATGATGCTAAAGCTTTGGTCAACTCTGTTTTACCAACACCCGTTGGCCCTAAAAACAGAAAGGAACCAATGGGGCGATTGGGATCTTGCAACCCGGCACGCGCACGACGCACAGCCGTTGAAACAGCATGAACAGCTTCATTTTGTCCAATAACATTTTTGCCAAGAACGTCTTCCATCTTTAATAGTTTTTCACGCTCTCCTTCCAGCATTTTATCAACGGGGATACCCGTCCAGCGAGAAATAACATGGGCAATATTTTCAGGAGAAACAGCCTCATCAACAAGCTCATTCTTTCTTGCTTCGCCTTTTTGCTCAATATCAGCAAGTTTCTTTTCTAAATCAGGAATATACCCATAAGATAATTCACCTGCCTTGGCCAAATCACCTTGCCGTTGCGCTTTTTCCAATTGGATACGCGCATCCTCAAGAGCTTCCTTAATGTGTTGAATATCAGAAAGAGAAGATTTTTCCATTTCCCATTTGGCGGTAATTGCGGCAGATTCTTCCTCTAGCCCGACAAGTTCTTTTTCAAGATTGAGAAGGCGATCTTTAGAGGCATCATCATTTTCTTTCCTCAAAGCTTCCCGCTCAATCTTCAACTGAATAATTTTACGGTCAAGTTCATCCAGCATCTCAGGCTTAGAATCAACCTGCATCCGCAAACGCGAGCCAGCCTCATCAACAAGGTCAATGGCTTTATCAGGTAAAAACCGGTCGGTAATATACCGGTTAGATAAGGTTGCAGCAGAAACAAGCGCACTATCGGTAATTTTAACACCATGGTGCAGTTCATACTTCTCCTTTATACCCCTTAAAATCGAAATCGTATCCTCAACTGTTGGCTCCTGCACGTAAACAGGCTGAAAGCGTCGGGCAAGGGCTGCATCTTTTTCAACATATTTTTGATATTCATCTAAAGTAGTAGCACCCACACAATGTAATTCGCCACGGGCCAAAGCAGGCTTTAAAAGATTGGAAGCATCCATCGCGCCATCTGACTTACCGGCACCAACCAAAGTATGCATCTCATCAATGAAAAGAATGATTTCCCCATTAGAAGATTGCACTTCGTTCAAAACAGATTTCAAGCGTTCCTCAAATTCACCACGATATTTAGCACCAGCAATTAAGGCTCCCATATCAAGCGCCTGCAACCGTTTATTCTTCAAGCTTTCTGGCACATCGCCATTAATAATACGGAGAGCTAAGCCTTCGGCAATAGCTGTTTTACCAACGCCAGGCTCACCGATTAAAACAGGATTATTTTTTGTGCGCCTAGAGAGAACTTGAATAGTTCTGCGAATTTCATCATCGCGCCCAATAACAGGGTCAAGTTTACCATCTTTGGCATCCTGCGTTAAATCACGCGCATATTTTTTAAGGGCGTCATAAGAGCTTTCTGCACTTGCACTATCTGCCGTTCTACCTTTTCGTAACTCGTTAATAATTTGATTAACTGCTTGAGCGTTAACGCCATTTTTCTCAAGAATTGAAGAGGTTACAGCGCTTTTCTCCATCATAAGCGCAAGCAAAAGCCGTTCAACCGTTACAAAACTATCTCCTGCTTTTTTCGAAATTTCTTCAGCCTTTTGAAAAACCTTAGCTGTTGCAGAGGCAAGATAAAGCTGCCCGTTGCCACCACTCACTTTTGGTAATTTTTCTAAAGAAAGCTCAGTGTCATCAAGTATGGCTTTGGCATTACCCCCCGCCCTATTGATAAGCTGGTGTGCAAAGCCTTCTTCGTCATCCAACAATACTTTCAAAATATGTTCTGGCAAAAATTGCTGATGATCATTTACTGTCGCTAGTGTTTGCGCAGATTGAATAAATCCACGGCTTCTCTCAGAATATTGTTCAATATTCATATTTTTACCTTTCCAGTCCCTAATCCTGCCCCTTTAAAAGCGAGCAGGCTATAATATGAACTAAATGGCCTCACAATCGTGACAACCACCCCCTAAACATCGGTCGGGGAACATGATAGATATGGTAACTCGATCTGGAAGGTTCAAGTAAAAGTAATAGCTTTCTGCCTGAAGGAATTAAGCTGCAGTCCCGTTAATTTTCTGAACCAGAATATCAGCTTCACGATCAAGGGCAATGGGTTGGAATGCTCGCACAATATCTTGATCCAGTTTGTCATGCATTTCGAGCAAGATATTAAAAGCTTCAGGAGGTGACATGGATTTTTTATATGAACGCGCCTCAACAAGCGCTGAAAAAATGTCAATAACCGTCATAATCCGAACAATATCAGGAATTTCCGCCCCTTTCAAACCATCAGGATAACCAGACCCATCCAGCATTTCATGGTGACTTCGGGCAATCATAACAACTTCAGGACTAATGCTTAAATCGCGCTGTAGAATGCGCGCCCCTTCTTCAGCATGACGGCGTACCTTTTGATATTCATCATCTGTCAATTGCCCTGGTTTATCCAATATCTTTTGCGGAATTTTAACCTTACCAATGTCGTGCAAAAGCGCACCAATCGTTAAACGTTCTTTTTCTTTTTGTGAAAGGCTATATTTTGAGGCAAAGGCCGTTGCATATCCCGTTACAATCATCACATGACGATACGTAAAAGAAGAATGAGCACGAACCGCTTTTAGCCAAACATCCATATCGGAATTTTCGACAGCTTCAATAATCTGGATTGAGCTTGAATAAACCTCTTCCATGGGCAAGGCATCGCCTTTGCGAACAGAAACAATGAACCTATCCAACAAATCCGCAATAGCAAAACAGGCTTCGCTGGCTCTTTTCTGGCACACCTGCAAATCGAGATCATCGCCAGATTTTTCGCAACATCCCTTGTTTGTATCTTTCTCACAAATACTAACAACAACATTAATAAGATGCTGGCTATCAAGAGGCTTTTTTACATTATAGCGAATCCCTAAGGCATTAGCCTGTGCCACAACTTTTCTATTCTTTCGATCGACAGAACAAATAGTCCTATGCCGGTTTTTATTTCCATTTTGAATTTGCTGTAGTCTTGTAATATTATCAGGTTCAGTAAAGTCAACATCAAAAACGGGAATATCGAAACGTTTAAGATCCGTTGTCTTAAAGTCTTCCCACGCAATCATCTCGACATAGATTATACCAGACATTTCTTTAAGCACAACTGCAGCAGCGAGCAAGTCGTCTGATACGATCAAGACCTTATGTCTATATTGATAATCTTTACCCATTACGCCCTACTAAGAATAGTTTAATAATAGAAAGCCATAAAATAGAAAAAAAAGGTTTAAAAAAATCTATATTTTTATATATTATTTCCATTACAAGAAAGTAAAAGTTCTTTTATATTAAAAGAACTTTTACTTAATGCAAAAAACAAAAAAATTACTCAGATATCAAAAAAGCAGGTGGATTATCCGCCAACATGTCAGATGCTTCATTCAAAGAAGTATTATTATCTTTTTTATCACTACTAGAAACTTCCTCAGAAATTGTCTGGCGGCGAGGTCTGGCAACTCGGCGACGCCTTTTTTTCGGCGCTTCTTCAGTCTCTTCCTGGCTCTCATCCTCAGAAGAAGTCGCAACTCTCTCTACTTCGGCAATATTCTGTGATCTTGGAAAAGCATTCGCGTTTTCAATGGAGGGCTGATCGTCCCCATCATTTTTATCATCGCTTTCCAGCGCACTGTGCTCACGGGCCTTACGCTCTTCCTCACGCGCTGCATTTTGCTGGGCCTGTGCTCCCATGATAATACGGTTATAGTGTTCAGCATGTTGAAAATAATTTTCAGCACTTATGCCATCTCCAGATGACAAGGCATCACGAGCTAATGTTAAATATTTTTCAGCAACATGCTGCGCTGTCCCGCGAACCTTGACATCAGGTCCATTACTTTCATAAGAGCGAGATAACGGATTAGGTCCTTTACGACCCCGTCCGCGTGAACGATTATTTTTGTTATTTTGCCTCATATATGGCTCTTCCATTTATATCCAAAATCACCAGAAAACACATGGGTAGCATTTATCATTACCTAGACCCGGCTTTTTGTTCATGATTTAAATTTATCACCATGTTCATCCAAGGTGTAAGAACAGCAAAAATACTTAGTCTTATCCATTGAGGGACGATAAGCATTTCAAGATAAGATTTAATTTAAGCTGTTATAGAATTAGCCAGACCAAACTGGCAGGTCCCTATAACTATCAGGTTAGTCACTAAATCAAAAATTTCCAAGCCTTTTCTTCAAAATATTCTCATTTTCACGAATTAATTCTATCATTTCCCAAAATTTTCAAGAAACGTGGTAAATCAGCCATATCTAAAAATGTTTCAAATACACAAAGGTCGGCACTTTTAGCCATTTTTTGCAAAGCTATTGCTTGGTCCTTGCCATGCTCTAGCACCGCTAAGCCATCTGCTTTTAAGTGTTTTCTTATAAAAGGAAAAAGGTCCCGATAAGCTTTCAACCCATCATATCCTGCAAATAAGGCTTTAAAAGGATCAAATTCACGAACATCTATCGATAGATTATCTTTCTCAGATAAGCCAATATAAGGTGGGTTAGATACAATAATATCAAAAAGACCTGTCAAAGCGCCACCAAAATTGCCGCATATTGGAAAAAACCTTTCATCCACACCATGATATTTCGCATTTATTACCGCCATTTCCAAAGCCTTAAAACTAATATCCACCCCAAATCCAACAGCTCTTGGCAATTCTTTCAACAAAGAAACGAGAATAGCACCACTCCCCACACCTAAATCCACAATTTGAAGCATCTTATTGGAAAGCTCTCTTTTGTGAACATAGGACAATGCTTCTTCAACGATCATTTCAGTTTCAGGGCGAGGCACAAGAGTTTCTTCATTCAATTTAAAAGTATATCCAAAAAACTCTTTTTCTCCTAAAATTCGTGCAACGGGTTCCCCTTTTAATCGCCGCTCAATATAGGCACGCGCTTTTTCCTGTTGCTCTTTGGAAATAAGCCTATCTCTTTCTATAAGAGGCGCATAGTCGTTTAATTTACAGGCAGATGCGACCAAAAGGCGTGCATCTAGGTCAGGTGTTGCATATATATGATCAGAAAAATGCAAACGTAATGCCCCACGCAATTTTTGTAAAAGCTCTCCTAATGGAACGTCACCATTCATTGTCTCTATTCTTCTTCAATAGCTGCAAGAAGGGTAGCTTGATGATCGGTAATCAAAGCATCAATAAATTCATCCAACGCCTCGCCCATCAATACTTTATCCAGTTTATAAAGTGTTAAATTGATACGATGATCCGATACCCTGCCTTGCGGAAAATTATAGGTACGAATACGTTCTGAACGATCCCCAGAACCAACCTGCCCTTTTCTTGCATCGGCGCGCTCTTGGGCTGCCTTATGGCGCTCCATATCATAAAGACGAGCGCGCAACTCCTTCATAGCATTGGCGCGATTTTGATGCTGTGATTTCTCGCTAGACGTTACAACAACCCCTGTTGGAATATGTGTAATCCTCACGGCACTATCTGTTGTATTAACATGTTGGCCACCAGCACCAGAAGCACGCATAGTGTCAATACGAATATCTTCAGAGCGAATTGCAATATCCACCTCTTCAGCTTCTGGCAGAACAGCAACAGTTGCAGCAGAAGTATGCACCCTTCCCCCAGATTCCGTTTCCGGCACCCTTTGCACCCGATGAACACCGGATTCAAATTTCAAACGAGCAAAAACGCCCTCACCAGAAATATTGGCAACGGCCTCCTTAAAGCCGCCAACATCTCCGTCACTCATGGACATAACATTGAATTTCCATCCATGAATAGCTGCATATCGTTCATACATCCGAAATAGATCACCAGCAAAAAGGGCCGCTTCATCGCCGCCAGTTCCAGCCCTTACCTCTACAATCGCATTTTTATTATCTGCAATATCTTTTGGCAAAAGTTGAATTTTAATATCGCCCGTTAATGTCTCTATTTTTTCCTTTAAATCAGGCAATTCCAGTTCAGCCATTTCACGCATTTCAGCATCCGTCTCAACATCATCGAGCAGGTCCTGCAAATCCAGGATTTCTTTTTGCGCAGCTTTAAGAACTCTTATGTTATTTACAACAGGCTCAAGATCTGAAAATTCCCTTGAAAGCTGGATATATGTATCAGGGTCAGGATTTTCAGCCATTTGTGCAAGAACTTCATCTGCACGATTTAAAATAGAATCAATCTTTTCATTTGAAAGCATGGAAAATCCACCTGATTTGAGAGTAAAGAAAACAGAAAAAAGCTATAATGGAATATGATTCTTTTGAGCAAAATCCGTTAGACGTTGACGCAGGGAAAGCTGTTCAGGTGATGCCAAAAAGCTTTCAACTTCAACGGTGAGCGCTTTTATATCGGCTTCAAGAATAGTTGCTTTGACAAGCCCAATAGACGATGGATTCATTGATAGGGAACGATAACCAAGCCCTAAAAGGGCCAAAGCCTCAATCGGTTGCCCTCCCATTTCACCACATAAAGTAACAGACTTATTCTCGCGCACTCCAGCATCTAATATTGATTTCAAAGCCAATAGAGAAGGTTTTGAAAGCGCATCATAACGATTTGTTAAACGGGCATTACCCCTGTCACAAGCCGTTAAAAACTGCAACAGATCATTTGAACCAACAGATACAAAATCAACCAGCTCCATCAACTCATCCAACTGCCATAAAAGTGAAGGGACTTCAATCATCACGCCAAAACTAACGCGAGAAGGCAGGCCATGGCCATATCGCAAGGCATGGGCAATTTCTTTTTGAACCAAATCACGCGCGGCACTCACTTCCGAAATATCCGTCACCATGGGTATTAAAATACGTAGGTTTCGGTTTTTAGCAGCCCCGATCATCGCCCTTATCTGCACACGGAAAAGCCCTGGCCGGTCAAGCCCCAACCTTATGGCCCGCCAACCCATAGCAGGGTTCTCTTCTGTCGTAAGGCGCATATAAGGAAGTATTTTATCTCCCCCAATATCCAAGACACGAAAAGTAACAGGTTTTTCACCAGCTTTATTTAAGACAGCCTCATAAAAATCTTGTTGCTGAGCTAATTTTGGTAAGGAAGAGGCAATCATAAACTGTAATTCTGTCCTGAAAAGACCGATGCCATCAGCATTTGTTTTATCAAGATTTTCAACGTCAATGCCAAGACCGGCATTAAGGTTAAGTTGGATCCGAACACCATCTTTACTGATTGGCTCAACATAAACCAACTCAGCAAATCGCGATTGCCTTTTCGCCCGCATACGTACTTTATCAGCATAGGCTGCTTCAATGTCTGATGGCGGTCTTAAATGAACTTCCCCCATATCAGCATCAACAATAATGGCATCGCCGTCCTCAACCAATGTCAAGACATCTTCTGCCTGGCCAATTGTGGGAATACCAATTGCCCTGGCAACAATGGTTACATGGCTTGTTGGCGCCCCCTCCTCCAAAACAAGCCCACGAACCCGTGTTGGATCATAATCCAGAAGATCGGCAGCCCCCATTGTTCTTGCAACAATAATGGCATCTTTAATTTCATCTTCAACCTTGCCATTTTCCTTACCCATAAGTTGGCGTAAGAGACGATATGCCAGATCATCAAAATCATGTAATCGCTCCCGTAAATAAGGGTCGGACTGGCGCAACATCCGAGCACGCATATCATTTTGCACTTTTTCAACGGCAGCTTCAGCAGTAAGGCCATTTTGCACAGCCTCTTCCATTTTACGCACCCAGCCGCGGTCATGAGCAAACATTCGATAAGCTTCCAAAACTTCCCGGTGCTCGCCCGTTGCGGCAATATCGCGGCGTGACAACATACTGTCTACAGCAAGTCGAACGGCACTGATAGCATTGTCCAGCCGGTCGAGTTCACTATTGGGGTTATCGCTAATAAGATTGGTAACAACAACACGCGGCTCATGCAAAACAACATGACCAAGTCCAAGTCCATCAGCAAAGGAAATACCTGAAATAGTTGTCGCTCGTTGCCGCGCCAATTGCTTTTCTTTCGACAGCAAAACTTTAAGTTCATCCCCAACAATCATTTCAGCAAAAATCATTGCGATTGTCTGAAGCGCCTCAACTTCTTCTTCTGTATAAACGCGTTGCGCTTTATTTTGTACAACAAGCACACCTAATGTGCGTCCTGATCGTAAAATAGGCACACCCAAGAAAGCATTATATATTTCTTCACCCGTTTCAGGCAAATAGGCAAAGGCTGGATGCGTTTTAGCATCGGAAAGATTAAGAGAAGCCGCTGTAGAAGCAATAAGACCAACCAGCCCCTCCCCAAGCTGTAAACTTGTTTTATGGACAGCCTCCAAATTAAGGCCTTCCGTGGCAAAAAGCTCAAGCGCGCTATCAGAACGCAAGACATAAAGAGAGCAAACCTCGGCCACCATGTTCGAGGCAATCTGGTTCACAATCTTATCAAGCCTGTCCTGTGGTCTTATGGGTTCCGCCATTACTTCACGCAAACGGCGGAGAAGAACACGAGGGCCGGCAGGTCCTGGCCGCATATTATTTCCTACTTCTTATATTACTCTGCATCCAAACCATAAACGCTATGCAAAGTTCGTACCGCTAACTCTGTATAAGCTGCATCAATCAGAATTGAAATTTTAATTTCAGATGTTGTTATGGCAATAATGTTAATACCTTTTTGCGAAAGCGCCTTGAAAGCCGTCGCAGCAACACCTGCATGGGAGCGCATACCAACACCAATAACAGAAACTTTAACAAGCCCTTTATCACCACCAACATCGTCAAAACCCGCTTTATTCAAAGTTTCAATAGCACGCTCAAAATCACTGGCAGGTGTTGAGAAGGTTATATCCGTCTCGTTGCCACTTTCAGAAACAATCTGCACAATCATATCAACATTGATATTGGCATCAGCCAGAGGCCCAAAAATTTTGGCCGCAATACCTGGCGTATCCGGCACCCTGCGAAGTGAAATCTGGGCTTCATCCTTGGCATAGGCAATGCCAGTCACAACTTGTTGTTCCACAATCTCATCCTCACTACAAATTAGGGTTCCAGGCGGAATATCTGCATTTAAAATAGAAGGGTCGTCTGGCGCTGTAAAAGAAGAGCGAACAAATGTCCTTACATTATAAACATGCGCCAATTCAACAGAGCGCACCTGCAAGACCTTGGCCCCTGATGAGGCCATTTCAAGCATTTCCTCAAAAGAAACCTTATCCAAACGCCGCGCCTGAGGCACGATACGTGGATCAGTTGTATAAACACCATCAACATCGGTATAAATATCGCATCGTTCTGCTTCAATCGCCGCAGCAATTGCTACAGCTGATGTATCAGAACCACCGCGACCCAATGTTGCAATGCGATCATCTGGGGCAATGCCCTGAAATCCGGCAATAACGGCAACCTGTCCCATATCAAGGCGTTCAAGCAATTTCTTACTATCAATATCTGCAATACGGGCAGCACCATGGGCATCGTCCGTTTTCAACGTAATCTGCCATCCAAGCCAAGAGCGGGCATCAACCCCCATAGCTTGCAAAACGATTGCCAAAATCCCTGAAGAAACCTGCTCACCCGATGCAACAATGGAATCATATTCGCGCGCATCATGCATGGGCGAGGCATCACGGCAAAGCTCTACCAGTCTGTTTGTTTCCCCTGCCATGGCAGAAACAACAACAGCAACCTGATGACCTGCATCAACCTCCCGCTTAACATGACGGGCCACACGGCGAATGCGGTCAAGATCGGCAACAGATGTTCCACCGAACTTCATTACCAGTCGCGCCATAAAATTTCTCGCTTAACGTTTCGTTTCGATCATCACAATTCAAACCTTAATTAAAAAGCCGAATAAACTTGTGCGCTTCCATACAGACAATTCAAATAATTATCAACTAAGGGTGCTTTTCTTTTAAACAAAAACATTTTCTTGAAGCCTCTTTCTGCTATAAAACATTCGTAGAAAGAAAAAAGAACAACAATTTTAATATAATGACGGGACAGTGAAATGGCTCTAAAGCGGGTTGCCCTTGAATTAGGCATGGGGACAGATATTCGAGGTAGTGATTACACAAAAGCGGCAAAACGGGCATTACATAATGCACTGCGCCAGAATTCACTTTCAATGGCAGACGCCTTTGATTTACCCAAAGATGCCATGCATGTAAAAATATTAATTGGTGTCCAAAAACCAGATGAAGTTGACAAGCAGGAAGTCGCCAACCTCCTACCTTATGGCACGCCCACTGTTGAAACAACACTGGGTGGCATGGATACAATTAAAGACGAAAATAACATGACAATCATGGCTAATTGCGCCGTTATTGTTTACCTCGATCTGGATGAAACAAAACAATATGGAGTGCCGGCATGAGCGACTTAAAACGCCTGATCCTTGAAATGGGTGTCGGTGTCGACCTTTACGGCATGGATTACACAAAAGCCGCCAAACGCGCTGTACAAGACGCCATTCATCATTCATCGCTCACACTTTTCAAGAGCCTGAACATGGACCCAAATGCCATGCAAATTGAACTGAACCTTGCAGCGCAAGAGCCGGAAAAAATCGATCTACAGGAAGTAGCAAAAGAACTCCCCTACGGACAGGTAACGCCCAAAGCAATAAAAGGCGGCTTAAATGTGCCGGAAGAGGAAACGGAGAGAGTGAGTGTTATCGTCAATGCAGGTATTATCGTGCGCTATCCACTATAGCGCACAGGTTTGTTATTCGAAAAAGCTTAGTGTTGCGGGGATGCTGCCTGTAGCTTGATTATTACGTTTATACACAATATGTCCGCTCATTTGATCATTATCGCCCAAGCGGAAAGAGCCACTTAGAAATTCATAGTTAAATCAACACCCTTATTAACGACAATAGCCCTCAAACGAGCTGGACCACATGTATTCGGTTTAACTTTACTGAAAGCATCTAAGCTAACGCAACCACTTTTTTTATTTTTACTAACAATCCTGAGCGAGAGAAAATTACCATTTTCTCTGAACCATTTTTTTGTAGCGTCATTCATTTTTTTCGATTCAGGAATATTAATGTCAAGGCTATCTTTTCGCAGTAGTGTTGCAGCAATAACCTCACGCATTAAAAGCGGGTCATCAAGATTCTGTCTGGCGGCAGAAATGGCATAACTTCTAATGGATTGCTCATCAGAACAAGACATGGCTTTAAAGGCAAACAGCCTGTCAATTGAATCGACATCGGAATTGACCAAATCATCCCGCATTTTCTTCAATTCATCATTATCAATTGCGCGATAACTCTCACAGGCAAGCGCTACTCCTGAAAAAGAGAAAAATGCGAAAACTGCTATAAAAACTGTTTTAAAAAAAGACATAAAATCACCCATTAGTTGCAAAGAATTTCTCTTCAATTATGATGTTTTTATTAAATAAAGTGGTTTCTGTTTCAAGCCTAATGTGACATTTATCAAAAATATTAACAAAATCGCCCAAATAAAGACTAGCACGCCAAGGTTGATAGGATTTCCTGTAAGGAAAGTCCCAATCCTGATTGGACAACTCGGCTCTTCCTTCTTCCAAATATTCCAACTGGAATTCCTCATAACCACATAAGGAAATCTTACGTTGATCGCCCTCCAGAACAGTTTGAGATGTCAAAGCCGTTTTGGGTACTGGTTTTGATTCATTCTTTACTACGTTCTCTGGAGCAAGTTTATTGTCTTTATTGGAAGGTTTCGCAACTTTGGTTTCAGGAGATTTAGGCACACCTGTAACGATAGGTGGAGAAACAGGGTTGGCTTCGCTGAATGACGCTGGTTGTGTAACGATGTTCTCTTCTTGCACTCTATAATAAGATTTTAAAGAATCAACACTCGTAAAAATCTGCAGAACATTTGCAGAAAAATCTGTAAAACTAATAATAAACGCCATTAATAGGCTGCCGATAAAACCAATTTTCTTCATATCTTTGATCTGAATGATTTATTTAATTAAATACACACCCAATAGATCATATCTAATTTTCTAGAACAACCAATAATTTTAAGAGCTTGGTCCCAAACAAGCACTAAAATCATTTCGCAAAAAATACTATCAACTGACACATATCAAACTCATCAGTGCAAAACACTGATGAGAAAGTTTTTTTATTATTTCTTTTCACGAATAAGCGGCTTCACCCAGCGCTTGCTTTCAGCTTCTTTATCAAGCGGTGTGCCAGCAATTGAATTGGTATAATTGCTGATCAGCTTAATCGCCAAACCTAAGATAACTTCCAAAGCTTGTGCATCACGATAACCAGCATCAAAAAAGGCTTGTAACTGACCATGGGAGACCTTACCGCGATTGGCAATCAGGCTGCGGGTAAATATGCTTAAAGCATCCAACTTTGCATCAGAAAGCGCGGTACCAGAACGCAAAGCTTCAATATCTTTTTGCGAAATCCCCGCCTTTTCTGCCAGAATTGTATGCCATGGCACACAATAGGTACATTCATTCTCATAATTCGCGGTTAGATAAACAACCTGTCGCTCCACATCACTTAATGATGTCGTACCAAAACCATCCCACATAAAAGTATAGCCTGCTAAAAGTTGCGGGCTTAAAGCCATCACTTTCTCGACATTGGGTATCATGCCGAAATTCTGCTTTGCCTTGGCAAGCCATTCACGAGAGGCTTCAGGGGCATTATCTTCTTCAAAAAGAGGAAAAGACATTTTATTTCTCCTTGCTAGCTCAATCAGCCTCAATCATTTTCTTTACATCGCCAAGGGTTAAGGCCTTGCCGCCAACACCCCAATAATCATCTTTTACTTCATTGATAATCACCCATGTGGCATCCCGTAATTTCTCATCAGTGACTGCAAGAACACTATCGGTAACTTTGCTAATCAATTCTTTCGACTGATTATTTGTTAATTCACCTTCAAAAACATCAATACGGATAAAAGGCATATTTTCCTCTTCCAAAAAGATCACAGACTAAAAGAACTAAGAAATCTTCAACGATTCTAAATGGGAAAGACCAAGTGCCTTAACACATTCAGACTGAATAGGAGCAATAGCTTCATTTGCTTTATCAGAACCAAAAGCAGCACCAACAACAGTGCGAGCAGGTCGTTTACCCTTTGGGGTCGCGATCAAGGCTGATACCGCTTCAGCCACATCATGCGGGTTAGGCGCATCTGCGCTTTCAAACATTTCCATGAAACTTTTAAACATGGCACCAGGAATTTCGCCAATTTCACCATAAGCTTCAACACGCGCCATATCGGCAGGCTGCGCCGCACTGCCATACATATTTGTTGGATAAGCGCTTGGTTGAATAAGCGCCACATCAACCCCCAATTGCGAAAGTTCATAACGCATACCATCCGTTAAAGCTTCAACAGCATATTTTGTAGCACCATAAATACCAAAAAACGGAAATGTAACACGACCTAAGATAGAGCCAATATTGATAATCAAACCATCGCCTTGTTGACGCATCGTTGGCAAAACAGCCCGGCTAACGCGGTGTACACCAACAACATTAACGTCAAAAAGCCGCGTGAGCTGCTCGTCTGTAAATCCTTCAGAAACACCAGCAGAAGCAACGCCCGCATTATTAATCAAAACATCCAATTGACTTACTTTAGTCAAAACTTCATCAACTGCTTTTTGAACCGAGGCAACATCTGTCACATCAAGCTCAACAACTTCGATCCCTTTTTCTGCTAAAGCATCAGCGTAAGAGCGATTTTTACCTGAAATATCCCGCATAGAAGCAAAAACTTTATGGCCAGCCTTTGCCAATGTTTCAGCGCTTTCACGCCCAAACCCTGTTGATGCCCCTGTAATAAGAATAACTTTTGACATGTCTCTTCCTTAAAAAATTGTGATTTTCAAAAAGGTTTCACCCCAAAAGTAAAACCATCTATGAAGCAATTATAATATGTGCAAAAAATTGATAAATTAGTTTTCATTAATAAAATTTATGCATAAAATGCACAAATGAATAGTTTCTCTAAAATCGAACTTTTTGTTAAAACTGTTGAAGAAGGCAGCTTTTCAGCCGCTGCTCGTCATTATGGCTTAACACCTTCTTCCATCTCCAGGCATATATCTTATTTGGAAGAAGAATTAGGCACTCGCCTATTTTATCGCACCACCAGAAAGCAGAATTTAACCGAAACAGGTCAGATTTATTTTGAATATGCCAGACGCATAACCACGGATATGGAAGCAGCAAAGCAGGCCGTCAACCAATTATCAAAAACACCTTCCGGCACCTTGCACGTAACGGCAGAAAATGACCTTGCAACGTCATTTATTGCCCCCATATTGCCTGATTTCATGAACCAATACCCTAAAATTGAAATACGCTTTTCCATGAGTACGAATACTTTAGATGTTGTTGATAGCGCTGTTGATTTGGCCATCCGCTTCGGCCATCTGAAAGATACATCCTTAATGGCTCGCAAAATTGCAAGCAGTCACTCCATCATTTGCGCAAGTCCCTACTATCTGGCAAAAGAAGGCAGGCCCAATCATCCAAGAGAATTGGAAACCCATAATTGCTTATCTTTCAGAGTTTCAACAACAAAAAATACCTGGCAATTTGAGAAAAACAACGAAACATTCCAAATACCAATATCAGGTCAGTTAAAAGCCAACAGTTTAACATTTTTAAGAGAAATCGCCTTAAAAGGACAAGGCGTTGTAATGCTACCTACTTTCATGATCAAACATCATATTCAAAATGGCGCACTCGTTCCTATCTTGAAAGAATATCCGCTAATACCTGCTCAAACACCGATAAACGCTATTTATGCAAATAAACAACGCCTCGCACCAAAAGTAAGAGTTTTCATTGAATTCTTGAAAAAAAGGCTCAAAAATGCTGTTGGGCTAGAATAACCAAATTATCGCTCCCCCAAAATCATATCGCTTACCTTTTCAGCAATCATAACAACGGGGGCATGGGTATTACCTGATGGGATAGTTGGCATAATTGAAGCATCGACCACCCGCACCCCGTTCACCCCATAAACTTTTAACGTTTCGTCAACAACGGCCATTTCATCCTTGTCCATCTTTACGGTACCCACAGGGTGAAAGATGGTTGTGGCAATATCACCAGCAGCATTTATAAGCTCCTGATCGGAAAAAAGAGAGGACCAGGCTTTATTTCTTCAGGTAAAAATTCTGCCATACTATTTGTTTTCATCAAATCTCTTGCATGTCGGATGCTATCTATTGCAAGCTGCCGATCCGTTTTTGTTGAAAGGTAATTCGGCTTTATATCTGGCGCGTGAAACGGGTCTTTCGATACAATATTGACGACCCCTCGACTTGTAGGTCTTAAATTACAGACAGACACCGTAATAGCAGGAAAATCATGCAAAGGATTGCCAAATTTTTCCAGTGATAAAGGTTGAACATGATATTCGATGTTCGCCGTTTCAAAACTGGCATCCGATTTTGCAAAAATGCCAAGTTGACTTGGGGCCATTGCCATGGGGCCAGATCGGTTTAAAATATATTGAAACGTAATTTTTGCCTTCCCCAAAAGCGTCTTTTGCAATTCATTTAATGTTTTGGCCCCCTGAATTTTAAAAACTGTGCGAATTTGTAAATGATCTTGTAAATTTCGCCCAACGCCTGAAAGGTCTTTGATAATCTCTACATCATTCTGTTTTAAAAGCTTAGCAGGTCCAATACCAGAACTTTGTAAAATACGTGGGCTACCAATAGCACCTGCTGATAAAATTACCTCGCCATCACAATCAATATAAACCTTCTCCCGTTTTATTCTAACATTAAGACCTTTAACACGCTTGCCCTCAAAAACCAGGCGCTCCACTTCCGCCTCTGTTAATACTGTCAAATTGGGACGGTTAAGGGCAGGTTTTAAATAACCATCAGCGGCACTCCAACGCCGTCCTTTTTTTTGGGTTACATCAAAATAACCTGCTCCAAAATTATCTCCCTTGTTAAAATCATCCGTTTCAGAAATCCCCAATTCACCTGCTGCCTGCCGCACCGCATCCAGAATATCCCAGTGAAGGCGCTGTTTCTCAATACGCAAAGGCCCATCAGATCCATGAAAGTCACTTTTGCCCGAATAATAATCTTCGGACTTGATAAAATAAGGCAACACATCATCCCACCCCCATCCTTGATTACCAAGCTGGCGCCAGCAATCATAATCGGCTGATTGTCCACGCATATAAATCATGCCATTAATAGAAGAACATCTTCCCAAAACCTTCCCTCGCGGATAGGCAAGCTTGCGTCCGTTTAATCCCTTTTCACGAGCTGTTTCATATAGCCAGTCGGTGCGTGGGTTTCCCATGCAATAAAGATAACCAACAGGAATTTTGATCCAGTGGTAAGTGTCACGCCCGCCAGCCTCAAGCAGTAAAACTTTATTTGAGGGATTAGCACTCAGACGGTTATCTAAAACGCATCCGGCAGAACCAGCTCCCACAATAATATAATCATACGTACAGAAATATTGACGCCCCGCAACTTTATTCATATTTCTCCTCTCGTTTGAAAGTTAACGTGAAGAAACAAAAAGGAAAAGCCAGACTACCAGAAGCTTGGGAAATGTTCTTGCAATCTTGGTCCTATGCGCACAGGTTCAATTGCCTTTGCCAAACCTGTCACATCATCAATTTCAACAGCAACACCACATAATGTCGCAGGACCAGGGGCTGCTTCCATTCGGTCACCTGGCAGTTTCGTTAAAAATTTCTGTAAAGGGACATCCTTCATCATACCCAAAGAACCATTATAATCCCCTGTCATACCTGCATCACTCATATAGCCTGTCCCCCCATCAAGAATTTGATAATCAGATGTCGGCACATGAGTATGCGTACCAACCACCAAGGAAGCCCTGCTATCCGCAAAATATCCCATACAGACTTTTTCACTGGTTGCTTCAGCGTGCATATCAATAACAAGTGCGTCCACATGCTCCCCCAACACGCAGGCAGAAAGTTCTTTTTCAACACAAAGAAAAGGATCATCAAGCGTTGGATGCATGAAAACATGTCCCATCACATTCATAGCCATTACCCGCGCACCATTACGTGCCATAAAAACACCGCTCCCTTTTCCCGGCGCTCCTTGCGGGAAATTAGCCGGTCTTAAAAAATTATGATGGCGTGTGGAAAATTCAAGCGCCTCACGCTGATCCCAAACGTGATTGCCAGTTGTAACAACATCGACACCGACATTCAAAAACCCTTGAAAAATATCTTCTGTAATACCAAACCCACCAGCCGCATTTTCACCATTAAGAATAACAAAATCGATTGAGTAATCGGCAATAAGTTGTGGTAACTTTTCATGAATGACTGTGCGGCCACACCGACCAACAACATCTCCGATAAAAAACAACCGCATAGCCTTACCCCTCATTCATTTTATCAGAAACGATGCACCCTTCATGGGTCAAAACTTTATCCAGGTTAATGTCAAATTTATCTTGCGGCACACGAGGGACTTCTTGCAAAGCAAAAGCCAGCCCTATCTTTTGAGGCATCAGCCCCTTATTATGCAATTTTGAAATCGCCCTATCATAATGCCCTGCACCATACCCAATACGCCCACCGTGACAATCAAAAACGGAAAGAGGTATCAACATAATATCGGGCTGCAATTCTTTGGCACCTTGATCGGGTCCTCTCGTCCCAAAACCAGCATCAATCAATGTACGATCAGAATCATAAGCACGAAAAACAATCGTTGTTCTATTAACAACAACTGGAAGAGCTAATTGCCCGCCCTTATTTTTAAGCGCCCACATCAATGGCAGAGGATCAATTTCGCTTCTAATTGGCCAATAACCCGATATAACTTTGTTTTCAACATTGCCAAATAAATCTAGGAAACCAGCAAGTTTTTTAGAACAATCCTCCCGATAGAACGTTCGCAGCTGATCTCTCGCGGTTAAGGTTCTTTTTCTCAAATCCTGTTTTAGAGCAGCAATTTCTAGTTGTTCAGACACAAAAATTCCCTTCAAGTACCCTTTGTACTTGCAGATGCTATAACAGTCTGCATCATAAAAAAAGTGAGCCACAACAACCGTCGGATATATATCGATGCCGAGAAACCTACAATGTAGGTGGGCGCCGTTATGCCAAAACCCACGAGTTGAGGCAGGGACAGCTCCCGTTCGGATCAGTAAGGCCCCGGGCATGAATTTTCCTAACGCGAAGCGCAGCTCGTTCAGATTATATAGATTTTTTTATAGCTTCCAACCAGTCCTAAATTTATCCAGCAGCAAATTTATGAGATTTAGATGCTCTATCTTCTACTTGCCTACTATTAAGCTTTTGCGTCAAATCATCAACCTTTTCTGAAACCTCCAAAAGGGCGCGGGCCAGCGTTTCTTCAGCAGATTGATAACGGTCAATAAGATTTTGACGACTCTCTTTTACTGTTTCAAGCTCAGCCAACAGAATTCTTTTCTGTTTTTCGCTTTCAGCAAGTTCATCAGCCATCATAATTCCCGCCATAATAGCTAGGCGTTGGTCGCCAACATCTCCAAACCCTTCCCTCAACTGCTGAACAGCCGCATCCATCTTTTCAGCCAAGGCTTGCAAATGATCTTCCTGCCCATCATCACAAGCCATGCGGTAAGTTTTTCCGTCAATGATGACACTGACATGCGCCATGAATTTTAAATCCTGCTTTAACGTCCAATTACTTTATTTTCTGCCCATCAAGTACAGAACGAATTGTTTCCATAGCACCTACAAGTCGTCGGGAAACCTCCCTGTTTACGTCCTGCAAGCGTTGTGCACGCGCCTCTGCCTTATCCAAAGACTGCGCCAGACGTGAGCGGTCCAGCATCATGTCTGACATTTCATTATCGAGCGATGAAAGACGTTTGCTAATATCAGACTGATTGTCAACCGCCTGCCCTAACTGATCAACAGAACCAACCAGTGCTTTTAGAGCTTGCTTCAAAGCATCTTTCTCTGAATTGATATTATCAGATATAACATCGTCTTTCATGAAAACCTCTTTCCTGCACGCCACAAAACAATAAGTTCCAAAAGTTAAGAAGGCCAAGTTCTTCAAAAGCCCATCCCCTCTTTTAGAGAAACTTTAATGAGCAAATAGTATCTGACTTGTGTTTATTCCTGCGCGTAACATTATTCACTGCAAGAAAGCTACGTCAATTAACGAATAAACTTTTTTCATCAACTATTATCCGTTTATTACCGAAAAGCCACTCTATCAGTCATTGACTCGCTTATGCGAGCTGCTATGAATGCGCCGCATAAAGGTCTTTTGACACAGATTAAAAAGTCAAAACCTGTTTTAGGCAGATAACACTTCTTGTAAACAACACGGGTATAACCATGATTGACCTACAAAAACTTCCGCAAATGGCCAATGCCATCCGCGCTTTGTCGATGGATGCCGTCCAGGCTGCCAATTCTGGTCACCCCGGCATGCCAATGGGTATGGCCGATGTAGCAACTGTGCTTTTTACCCGTTTTTTAAAATTTGACCCACGCGCACCTAAATGGGCAGACCGTGATCGCTTTATCCTATCTGCCGGCCATGGCTCCATGCTTCTTTATTCCTTGCTTTATTTAACTGGATATGAAGATATGCCTTTGGAAGAGCTAAAAAACTTCCGCCAGCTCGGTGCGAAAACGGCTGGTCATCCAGAATATGGCTATGCAAGTGGTATTGAAACGACAACAGGCCCGCTTGGACAGGGCATCGCAACATCTGTCGGCATGGCACTTGCTGAACGTATCCTAAACGCTGAATATGGCGATGACATCGTTGATCACATGACCTATGCTATCGCATCAGATGGCGATTTGATGGAAGGCATTAGCCATGAGGCCATTTCCCTTGCTGGACATTATAAACTTAACAAGTTGATTGTTCTATTTGATGATAATGGTATTTCAATTGATGGACCAATCAGCCTTTCTGAATCTGGTGATCAGGTCAAACGCTTTGAAGCTGCCGGCTGGAACGTACAATCAATTGATGGGCATGACCATGATGCTATTGCCCGCGCAATTGAAAACGCACAAAAATCAGATAAACCAAGCCTGATCTGCTGTAAAACGACTATAGGTTATGGCGCGCCAACAAAAGCAGGAAAATCTTCCTCCCATGGCGCCCCCTTAGGCGAGGAAGAGATAAAAGGCGCACGCAAAGCATTAGGTTGGGAATATGGTGCTTTTGTTATACCGAATGATATTCTAGATAGCTGGCGCATTGCTGGGCTGCGCTCTGGCCATGCCCGCATTGAGTGGGAAAAACGGCACAAAGTACTTAATGTTGACCAACGGGCAGGTTTTGATCGCCGAATGAGTGCCGAATTGGCCACAGGCCTCAACAGCGCTCTGATTGATTATAAAAAACAGCTGGCAGCCGACCAGCCCAAAATCGCAACAAGGAAAGCCTCTGAAATGGCTCTGGAGGTTATAAACAATATTCTTCCAGAAACGATTGGAGGATCAGCAGATCTTACAGGATCAAACAACACCCTAACAAAAGGTATGGAAGATATTACCGCTGATAATTATGGCGGTCGTTATATGCGTTGGGGTATTCGTGAACATGGTATGGCTGCGGCCATGAACGGCATGGCTTTACATGGAGGCCTTATTCCCTATTCAGGCGGGTTTCTAATTTTTTCTGATTATTGCCGCGCCTCGCTGCGTTTGGCAGCCTTAATGGGCGTGCGTTCAATTCATGTTTTAACCCATGATTCTATCGGCCTCGGTGAAGATGGTCCAACCCATCAACCTGTTGAACATTTGGCCTCTTTAAGAGCCATGCCCAACCTTTATACCTATCGCCCTGCCGATGTAACTGAAACGGCTGAATGCTGGCAACTCGCCCTGGAAACAAAAACAGCGCCAAGCGCTATCGCCCTTTCAAGGCAGGGCCTGCCAAGCGTTCGCCCAGAATTTACAGAAGAAAATCTTTGCCGCTTCGGTGCTTATACATTATCAGGCTCTGAAACAGATGCAGAAGCTGTCATATTTGCTTCAGGCTCTGAAGTTGAACTTGCCCTAGAAGCAAAAGCAGAACTGGATAAAAAAGGCATTCCAACCCGTGTTGTTTCTGTTCCATGCTTTGAATTATTCGAGGAACAGGACGGAGACTATAAAGCAGCTCTTTTAGGTCAAGAAACAATCCGTGTTGGCGTTGAAGCTGCTGTTCGTATGGGCTGGGATCGTTTTATAGGGCATGATGGCACGTTTATTGGAATGAACTCCTTTGGTGCCAGCGCGCCTTATAAACAGGTTTATAGTCATTTCGGCATCACGTCCGAAAAAATTATCATTGCAATAGAAGAAAAGGCAAAATCGGGCCTTAATAATGGAGAAAATGAAGAATGACAGTTAAAGTTGCCATTAACGGTTTTGGTCGTATCGGCCGCAATATCTTGCGTGCCATTGTTGAATCTGGGCGCACTGATATAAAAGTTGTCGCCATTAACGACCTTGGCCCCGTTGAAACCAATGCCCATTTAATGCGATATGATTCTGTGCATGGCAGATTTCCCGGAACTGTTAAAGTCAACGGCGACACTATTGATGTTGGCACAGGCCCAATTAAAGTAACCGCCATTCGTGATCCAAGAGAATTACCTTGGGGGGATGTTGATGTTGCCATGGAATGTACAGGTATTTTTGCCTCAAAGGAAAAAGCCGCAATCCACTTGGAAAACGGATCAAAGACCGTTTTAATTTCTGCCCCTGGCGGCAGCGATGTCAAAACCATTGTTTATGGCGTCAATCACGAAACACTAAGCGCCGAAGATAAAATTGTTTCCAATGCTTCTTGCACAACAAACTGTCTTTCACCAGTAGCCTATGTACTTCAACAAGCCTTTGGTATTGAAAAAGGCTATATGACGACCATCCACTCCTATACCGGCGATCAGCCAACATTGGACACAATGCACAAGGATTTATACCGCGCACGCGCAGCGGCTATGTCCATGATTCCAACATCGACAGGGGCTGCCAAAGCCGTTGGCCTTGTCCTTCCAGAATTAGCAGGCAAGCTTGACGGATCAGCCATTCGGGTTCCAACACCAAATGTTTCAGTCGTTGATTTGAAATTCATCCCTTCCCGTTCTGTCACTGTGGAAGAAGTTAATAATGCCATTATCAAGGCGGCAGATGGTCCTTTGAAAGGCGTACTTGGTTATACAAATGAGCCATTGGTGAGCCAGGATTTTAATCATGACCCACATTCTTCCATTTTTGCTCTTGATCAAACAAAGGTTCTTGAAGGCAACTTGGTTCGTATTTTAACATGGTATGATAATGAATGGGGCTTTTCCAACCGCATGTCAGATACCGCAATTACGATGGCAAAATTTTTATAAGAAAACTTTGGAAACCGTCTTATCAAGGCGGTTTCCTCAAATCAACGTCAGGTAAGCTCCCCGCAAAATACTTAGACTTTGCGATTAAAGTGACGGTACATATTGAATTGTCTCCGCAGTGAATATTCATAAATGAATGTTATTATTTAATGGCCGCCAGAAAGCTTTATAAAATGAACACCTCTCCTCTTTTTGCTCGCTTATCTTAAAAAAAACTTAGGAATACCGATGACCTCCTTTAATACTCTCGATGATGTGACACTCACAAACAAGAAGTGCCTTGTACGCGTTGATATCAATGTCCCTTTAATCGATGACAAAGTGTCAGATAAAACCCGGATTGAACGCATTAAACCAACAGTAGATGATATTGTCGCTAATGGCGGTAAAGTCATTCTTCTCGCTCACTTTGGTCGTCCCAAGGGCCAATTTGTCCCT
>CALHLB010000117.1 GCA_938034375.1 uncultured Alphaproteobacteria bacterium
ATCCAGAGGACGCTTGATAGGGCGGCGACCTACAGCACAAAGTCTTTTGAATGGGGGATAAACTCCATCGGCAAGCCTTTATACTGTATCTCTTGCCCTATCAAACGCCAAGCACCAGCTAATTAATAGGTCAAAACCCTAGCTATATTCCTTTTTTTCGCTCATCTTTTCTTTTAAAATGGGGATCATTTTAAAAGGATTACGTTCTAGCTTTTAAAGTTTGCTCATTCCAAAACTGCTTTTTGCGATAAATGGTTGAGGGGCTGATTTGTAGGGCTGCAGCAGCTCTGGATATATTGCCATTGCAAAGGTTTAAGGCCGATTGGATAATTTCTTTTTCATGCTCCCAAAAGGGGCGAATGGCAGTATTGTCTGGGCTGGCATTCTGGTTTTTTGTCACAAGGTCCTGTTTTAATATAACAGTCAAGCGTTCGTATAAAGCATCAAAACTAACGGGCTTTGGGAAAAAGTCATTGGCGCCAAAGCGGAGAGCTTTGACCGCGGATGCCATGGTCCCGCGTTCGGATAGAATAACAATAGGAGCAGAAAACCGGGCTTTCAAAACAGAAATGCCTTTGCCCTCATCAATTGTTTTTAAATCGGCAATAATTATGTCGGGTCTTCTTGCGCTTAAAACTTCTCTCAAGCTTTTGAAGTGAAACGCTGCAAAGTCTTCTCTTCCTGCGAAGTCCTGCATAATATCAACATTAAAACTGGCCTCGTTTTCAATGACATAAAGAAGGTTTCTGTAATTTTTTTTTGAAGACACGTCTGCGCCACACTTTTCTTTTTACCCCCTAACGCGCAACAATTTAAGGAGGTTCATTCCATTAATAATCATTATTATTATCTAACATGGTAAACAAAGTGTTTTCCATGATCCATTTTTTTAAATTTAATGAAATTAACCAGCAAGGCGTTGGCCAAGTGCTTCATTCTTTTTAAGTGATGTAGAGACATCGGGCTTCACCTCACGGGGGGCGGAAAATAGAAAGCCTTGACCATATTTTATGTCATAATCCAAAAGCTCAACGACCTGCGTTTCTGTTTCAATGTGGTCGACAATAACGTCAAGGCCATTGCGTGCCAAGTAACGGGGAATATCTTCTGCGTGAATATCTTTCGTGCCTGTATTGCGAGCGGATAATAAAACAATTGCTGGCAATTTGACGAAATGAAAGCCCAACGTAACCAAATGGCGGAAATTCATTGAGAGGTCGGTAACATTATCAACAGCAAAGCGGAAGCCCAGATCCTTCAGGGCGAGCAAGCTCTCTTCCTCGATGGCGCTGAAAGATGTAACCATTTCCTGATTAAATTCAAAGATGAGGTGGTTTGCCAAGTCACTTTTGGCTTGTAGAAGCATTTTAAAATCATTGAAAAAACGCGTATCGGCCAGACTTGTTGCAGAAATATTACATACAACAACAGCATCGGCTTTTCTAGCAAGAAGCTTTTGCAAGATTTGGACAGCTCGAACAAGCAGCATTTTATCAAGAACCGGTAATGCGCCAATATGTTCGGCTGTTTTCATATAATCGGAGGGCCTTATCAAGTCTCCATCATGGCTGCGAAGACGGCTAAGAGCCTCATAAAATACAGGCTTTCTTTGAGGAAGCCTTACAATGGGTTGTAAATAAAGATCAATCTGGTTGTCTCGCACAGCATCGCGTACAGCCATTACAAGATGATGACCTGGCTTTGTTTCTTTTGGGGCGGTCTGATGAATATCATCATAGTCGGGGGCAAATTGAATGTCATCGTCCAGAAGAATGGTGTCGGCCTTAATTCTAGGAGAAGGAGAAGCGGTCTGCCTTGTTCGATAGGATTCTGCATCATGATTTGAATAGCGCCCCTGCAATGCATCAAAGCGTTTTTTTTCAGCGGCTTTTTTATGGCGCTCTTCTTCTGCCATTTTATAAGCTTTTAATTCTTGCTCCAGTTCTGCAATCCGCATTTCAGAATCGGCCGAGTTTTCAGCTAACTGCTTGATAAGCGAGCCAATAACTTCAAGCTCGCTTGCAAGGGGTTCTATTTCAGACTGCGTTATATTTTTAGCATTTTCATGCAGGCTTTGAATTTCGTTAGAAAGAACTTCAATACGATGGTTATTATCGGTCTCTAAAAGCATCATATCATCGATGCTTTTCTTTAAAGGGCGTTCTGAGTGGGATTTCCAGAAAAGTAGATAAGAAGAAACTTGCACCAAAAAGGCACTCATGCCTAAAAAGCTCGACATTTGAAAAGACAGGGCAAAATGCGCCCAGACTATAAAGCCAAGCGAGAGGGAAACGATAATCATAAAAACAAGAATGATACTATTTCTTGCAATATCCACTGGCTTGTTCATTCCTTAAAGACGATGCGTAATTACTATTACGTCAATGCACACCTTGTAATCATAGAGCGAATCACATTCACCATAGCGACATATTAACGCATTATGGACAAGCTTTGAAAATAGCCTGAAAAAGTTGTCCCGAATAAACATGATGGTTTAAAGAGTTTGTAGGCTGATTTATGAACGAGATAGGGAATTTTATGTCTAACACCACCGCATTTTCCAGATTGCTTGGCTTTAATCAGATTGCTCCTGATTATAAATTGGTTTTATGCGATGTATGGGGGGTTATTCATAATGGTATTGCTCCTTTTTCATCTGCACCTGATGCCTTGGAAAGGTTTCGTGTCGAGACAGGCGGCAGGGTTATTCTGCTTACCAATGCGCCGCGTCCTGCTTGGTGGGTGCAAAAACAATTACAAGAATTAGGCGTTAAAGATGAGGCTTATGATGCGATCGTGACATCAGGTGATGTGACGCGCCGTGACATCATATCACGCGGTGTCAAAAAGGTCTTTGCGCTTGGCCCTGAAAAAGATCATAATTTTTATGATGATTTACCTGTTGAACTCGTCTCAAAAGAAGAGGCAGAAATTATCTCTGTAACAGGGCTTTTGGATGATAAAATCGAAACGCCCGATGATTATGATGCGCTTTTATCCTATCTATTATCTCGCAAACTCGACATGATTTGTGCCAATCCTGATATTATTGTTGAAAAGGGCGATAGACTTATTTATTGCGGTGGCGCTCTGGCTGAAAAATACCTGAAAATGGGTGGAAATGCACATTATTGCGGTAAACCCCATGCCCCAATTTATTTGCGCGCATTGCAAAAGGGAGCGGAATTAACGGGCCTCGCACTGCAAGAAAAAGATGTGCTGGCCATTGGCGATGGTATTGCAACTGATGTGAAGGGTGCCAATGATGCTGGCCTGGACTGTCTGTTCATCACAGGGGGAATTCACAGTGCTGAAAAAGGGCCTCTTGCGAATGCTTCCGTTGGAGAAGTTGCAGAATTCCTGAAAAAAGAGGGCAGAAAAGCCAGAGCCTTTATGCTTCGCCTTTCATGGTAAAGCGTAAGCCTTTTAAAAATGACACTCACTTTAAAAGAAAAGCTGAGCGTAAGTAAAGAAAGAGTGCCAAAATCCGTTATCATTTTATATAAGTTTGGCTATAATTATAGCATAAGCCCCTTGAAAAAATGAGCGCAAATAAAAATCTATCGCTAAAATACTTTTAAATGAAGAAGTATTTTAGCGATAGAAGAGCCGTTTCTACTTTTAAATAGTTATGTCCTTGCCCTCATCCCCTTGGCGAACTTAATCAAAAAGCGCGTCAATGTCGTTCTGGTCAACGCCTTCACCTTCCATGGCTGGGCCATTGAGTAATCCACCAAGGATATCTTGCGGCTCATCGGTGTTTTTAGCGTTTTTAATAATAGCTTTTTGGGCTTCTTTTTCAGCATCAATACCATGGATCATCGCACCGATTTGCTCTTCAATTATATTAAGCGTTCTAACCACTTTACTGATACGCTGACCTGTAATGTCTTGGAAGGAGCAGGCTTCAAAAATCTCGATGATATTGTTGTTCACCATGTCTGAATATTCTTCTTGTGAAGGATCTGCTGACATAATGGTTTCAGCGGCTTCCATGATACGGTTTGTTGCGCCTTCTGTTGCTTCAACAACGGCATCAAGTTCACGCCCGGCTTCAGGAATATGTTCATCATGCATTTCAGAGGCTTGAAAGTCTGCTAAGTCTTTCTTTGTGTCTGATATGGATTGTGAAATTTTATTGAGGCTGTCATAGGTTTTTCTGTCGTGATCTTCCAGTAATAACAGCATTGAATTGGTTAACAATTCCGCAAGACGTACGATGGCAGCTAAGTCAAAACTTTCTGCATCATTGCGTTTTAAAAATTGTTGGATTCTTGTGATGTCGAGCTTGGTAACCATGAGTCCCCATTTCCTCTCTTATGCCACCATCACGATAAACTTTGATAATTGTTTTTATTATTGAACACTTGCCAGACATTTCTTGTCCGGCAAATGTTTCAAAGTTACCGTGTTTATTTTTTACTTCTCGCCGAAAACAGCTTCGATTTTACCTTTCAATGTCTGTGCATTGAACGGTTTAACAATGTAGTTGTTAACACCTGCTTTTTTAGCGGCAATAACATTTTCTGTTTTAGATTCAGCTGTCACCATGATAAATGGTGTCTTGCTTAAGTCGCCATCTGCACGAACTTGCTTAAGAAGTTCATAGCCAGTCATAGGCTCCATGTTCCAGTCTGAAATCACAAGTCCGAATTTCTGCGTCTTCATTTTAGCAAGAGCTTCAGTGCCATCGGCAGCATCTTCAATATTTTCAAAACCGAGTTGTTTTAAAAGGTTTCTGATAATACGAACCATCGTTTTATAATCATCAACAACCAATACCGGCATAGACAAATCAAGTGCCATTGGAGTACTCCACACGTTAACTTTGAGAGACAATTCTTGCCCTCATCCCCATAGATGTTGCTTTTCATAAATATCGCAACGTGAGACCAAATCTAATCAAGACCACTGAAGAGAGAGTTAACCGTTTTGTTTACAACTGGAAAAAAACAGCCTAAGCGGGTTAAAACCGGATTTATAATAAATGAAGTGTTAATTTGATTTTTTTCAAGTATAGCTGTTTTGGAAATGCAGGACACAACAAAAATATAGTGATAAGAAAAGACAGAAATGGAAAATGTAAGCGGTTTCACAAATATTGCCAATCTTAGGGGGGCACCCCCTAAGGAGTTGGAAAGTGTGCAAAATGGTGTGGTTGCTATTGGGAATTTTGATGGTGTCCATTTGGGTCATCAAGCCGTGTTATCGCTTGCTGCAAGTTTAGCGCATCAGGAAAACGATGGACCGCCAGCTTTTGTTATGACGTTTGAGCCGCATCCGCGCACTGTCTTTAATCCTTCCAATCCTGTTTTTCGGTTAACACCGCAGTGTGAAAAAGCGCGATTGATGGAAAGTTTGGGGCTTCAGGCTATGTGTATCATGCCCTTTGATAAAAACTTTTCGACCATGAGTGCAGATGATTTCGTTGAAAAGCTGCTTCTTGAAAAACTAAAAGTGCGGCATGTCGTTGTGGGATATGATTTTCATTTTGGTAAAGGACGGCAGGGGTCTCCTGAATTTTTAATGGAAAAAGGCAAGGCGCATGGATTTGGCGTGACCATTGTTCCAGCCCAAAAAAAACAAGATGGCAGCCTTGTTTTTTCTTCCTCTGCCGTTCGGGGGGCTTTGGCTCAAGGTGATGTAATAAAGGCCAATGAGATTTTAGGTTATCGCTATTTTGTTAAAGGTGAAATTATTCATGGTGAAAAGCGCGGGCGTGGTTTAGGGTTTCCAACGGCCAATATGGTTTTGGCAGCCGATAATGCTCTGCGTTATGGTATTTATGCAGTGCAGATGCGAAGTGATGGTAAAATATATAGTGGGGTTGCAAGTTTTGGGCGTCGTCCAATGTTTGATAATGGCGCACCGCTTCTTGAAACTTACCTGTTTGATTTTTCAGATACACTCTACGGCAAAAGGGTAGAAATTGTTTTTGTTGATTTTTTGCGCGGGGAGGAAAAGTTTGACACCCTTGAGGCGCTGATTGAACAGATAAACAAAGATTGTGAAAATGCAAAGCAAGCCCTGATGACGGTGCAAAAAACGCCAATTGATACCGCTCTTACGGGAAATTTTGCATAAAGAAGCCTTTCCGGTTCATTTACCTCTTTATTTGCTTTTCAACCATTGCTAAGAGGGGCAGCACTTTCAAAACACAATGCCTAAGAAATCGCGAGCCCTTTATCATGTCTGAGAAAAAGACGAACGCCATCGATTATTCAAACACGCTGTTTTTGCCGAAAACAGATTTTCCAATGCGCGCTGGCCTGCCGAAAAAAGAACCAGAAATTATAGGACGCTGGAAAAAAGCAGGCCTTTATAAAGCTCTACGCGAAAAATCTAAAGGACGTGAAAAATTTGTGCTTCATGATGGACCGCCTTATGCCAATGGTAACCTCCATATAGGTCATGCCTTAAATAAAGTTTTGAAAGATGTCATTACGCGCTCACATCAAATGATGGGCTTTGACAGTAATTATGTGCCGGGCTGGGACTGCCACGGACTTCCAATTGAGTGGAAAATTGAAGAGCAGTACCGCGCCAAAGGAAAAAATAAAGACGAAGTGCCGATTAACGAGTTCCGTCAGGAATGTCGTCAATTTGCAAAACATTGGGTAGGAATCCAGACAGAGGAATTTGAACGTCTTGGCATTATTGGTGATTTTGAAACACCATACCTTACCATGAATTATAATTCTGAAGCACATATTGCTAATGAGTTAATGAAATTTGCCATGACGGGCCAGCTTTATCGCGGTTCAAAACCGATTATGTGGTCGGTGGTGGAAAGAACAGCCCTAGCAGAAGCTGAGATTGAATATCAGACCTATGAAAGTGATACGATTTGGGTGCCGTTTCCTGTGTTAAACGGAAACGATAAAATAAAAAACGTCTCCATTGTTATCTGGACAACAACACCATGGACAATACCAGGCAATCGTGCCGTTTGTTATTCAGATAAAATTTCCTATGGTCTTTATGAAGTAACATCAGCCGAAAATGATTTTGGCCCGCAAGCGGGTGCTAAATTTATCTTGGCAGATAACCTTGCACAAATCTGTGCAGAAAAAGCCAAGTTGGAATTGACACGTTTATCAGATGTGACTGCTAAGGACATGAGCGGTGTTGTACTCGATCATCCGTTAAAAGAGCTCAATCTTGGGGGCTATGATTTTCACGTGCCACTTTTAAATGGTGACCATGTAACCGATGATGCGGGTACAGGTTTTGTCCACACCGCACCAGGCCATGGCCG
Source organism: uncultured Alphaproteobacteria bacterium (assembly GCA_938034375.1). Lineage (GTDB taxonomy): Bacteria > Pseudomonadota > Alphaproteobacteria > Rhizobiales > JACESI01 > JACESI01. The sequence goes on from CALHLB010000117.1 coordinate 7,262, forward strand.
CGATGACTTTGAAATCTGGATGGCAAAGGCCAAGGATATAGAAGCGATGGGCATCGATAGTTCTATTCCATTCACGGTTGATGATGCCGGTTTTTACACAAAAGATGCGCCAGGCTTTGAAGGAGCGCGGGTTATTGATGATAAAGGTAAAAAGGGCGATGCGAATAAGCGTGTGATTGCAGCCTTGATTGAGGCTGGAAATCTTTTTGCCCGTGGTCGTGTAAAACATGATTATCCCCATTCATGGCGCTCTAAAAAACCGATTATTTTTAGAAACACACCACAATGGTTCGTTTATATGGATAAAGACGGTGTGACAGAGAAAGGCACTTTGAGAGCCTCTGCTTTAAAAGCGATTGATGAAACACGCTTTGTGCCAGAACAAGGCCAAAACCGTTTGCGGGGTATGATTGAAGGGCGGCCAGACTGGGTATTATCACGCCAACGCGCGTGGGGGGTGCCAATTTCTGTGTTTGTAGATGAAGATGGCACTGTTCTTAAATCTAAAAAGGTAAACCAAGCCATCTTTAATGCCTTTAATGAAGAAGGAGCAGACGCCTGGTATAAGGAGGGCGCGAAAGAACGCTTCCTTTCTGCTGATCTGGATGTCGATCCATCGAAATGGCAAAAGGTTGATGATATTCTGGATGTCTGGTTTGATTCAGGCTCTACCCATGCTTTTTGTCTGGAACAGCGCGAAGATTTGAAATGGCCGGCAGATGTTTACCTTGAAGGGTCAGACCAGCATCGCGGTTGGTTCCATTCATCTCTGCTGGAAAGCTGTGGAACACGAGGGCGTGCGCCTTATAACACTGTCATTACACATGGTTTCACCATGGATGACAAAGGGCGTAAAATGTCAAAGTCTCTTGGTGACAACACGGCGCCACAAGAAATTATCAAGCAATATGGGGCCGATATTTTGCGCCTTTGGGTCGTGACTTGCGATTATACTGATGATCAGCGTATCGGGCAGGAAATCATCAAAACCAATGTCGATTCCTATCGCCGATTACGCAATACCATGCGCTGGATGCTTGGAACTCTTGCCCATTATAAGGGGGAAGAAGTCGCCTATCATGATATGCCAGAACTTGAACGCTACATGCTTCACTGTTTGGCAGAAACACAAAAAACTGTTCTGGATGCTTATAAAAATTTCGATTTCAAAAAAGCCTTTGGAGCAATTTTTAACCTCATGAATGGCGACATGTCATCTTTCTATTTCGATATTCGTAAAGACGCTCTCTATTGCGACCCGCTTTCATCTCAAAAACGTAAAGCATCGCTTTATGTGATTGAAAAACTCTTCCGATCAACCGTAAGCCTTTTGGCACCAATGCTTCCCTTCACAATGGATGAGGCATGGCAAACGCGCTATGATGATGGAGGAACGTTACACCTAAACGATTTTTCACTCATTGGTGACGAATGTATAGATGATGTTTTAGCTAAAAAATGGGAAAAGGTGCGCAAGGTGCGCCGTGTTGTAACGGGTGCTTTGGAAATTGAGCGTATAGAAAAACGCATAGGATCTTCTTTGGAAGCAGCCCCTCAAGTTTTTGTGAGTGATAGTGACCTTGCTGATATGTTGGAAAGTCTTAATGATTTTGATGATATGTGCATTACCAGTGCCATTAAAATTATCAAAGGAGAAGGGCCTGAAAAGGCCTTCCGGCTTGATGATATTGCTGGCGTTAGTGTTGCTCCTGAAAAAGCAATTGGTGGAAAATGCGCCCGTTCATGGCGTATTTCAAGCGAGGTTGGAAAAGACCCCGATTATCCAGATATTACTTTGCGTGACGGGCAAGCCATGCGGGAATTAGAGCAGGCAGGGCTTTTATCTAAATAACCAAGTTGTTATTTGAATGAAGGATGGCTTAAATTTTGCCCGATTGCAGTTTTATAAGACTGGCGTTATAGTCTTTTGTGCCTTAGGTGCCACAAATTTGCCATACTGAATGGCCTGTTTGCGTTTATAATTGATGTAAAGGAAAAAATGGTGCGCTTGTCATTAGAAAAAATCGGTCAATGCGTCTTATTGTGTTTTTTGGCGGCCACTGTTTCTGCCTGTGCAGTAAGTACTGCAAGTTATGGTACCGGGCAATCTGCTGAAAGTGCATTGGCCAGAGATTTTACCAATATTGTTACATTAGGTCTTGTTGATGGGGCAGGCAAAAATCAAAAAATCCGCTACGAGGAAAGAAAAGGCCTTGTTGTCCCGCGTGAAGATCAGCTGGCAAGAATTCCGCGTCCTGGCGAAAGGGTAGAAATTATTCCTGCTGAGAAAAATGAAGACGGCATTTTGAACGATGGTCCAACGCTCATTAATAGTGAGGATCTTGCAAAAGCTGAAGCAGAAGAACTCGCTGCAGAAAAATTACCACCGGCCGCCATCACCTTGCCTGGCCCAAAGAAAAAACGTTCCATAAGATCGCAATTGGGTTTCAAGAAAAAAGAATTTAAGAAGCCGGATAATAACCTGCTGGATCTGCCGCCAGAATATCGCACTGTTCAAAACCCTAATGTCAATTCAGATGTGAATGAGCTTTTAACTGGTAAGAAAAAGAAGAAAAAGCGCTTCCTCTTCTTTTAAGACACCCCTTATTTGAAAAGAATTACGTTATAGACTAAATCTGGACTTGGTGCTTATAGATAGATTTGTTATGCTATTTTATGAGTTGTCCCAAATGTCGGAGCACCGTCCGCACCAAAAACGGTATTGTTCGTGGTAAGCAGCGCTATAAATGCAAAGCTTGCGGATGTAATTATA
>CALHLB010000118.1 GCA_938034375.1 uncultured Alphaproteobacteria bacterium
AACGCACTTGGAAAATACATCAATGGATTTTACAATCCGAAAAGGAGACATTCGGCTTTGGGGTATCAATCACCCAATGCGTTTGAGAAAAACGCAAACAAAAAACAAGAAAGGCTCTCCACTTTAAACGGGTAAGTCCATAATGTCAATTTTGTCGGCTTCTGGAAGTTTTCCATTTTTCTTAATGTATATCTTTTTCAAGAGAAGTTCATCTGATGGTCCTTCTACCAGAATAACTTTCTGACTCAAGACAGCCCTGAGGGTATCATATCCGGGAAGCCGTTTGAGCGTTTTTACTGTATGTTTATCGATATCCTTTAGGCGAATATAATTTTCTGTCATTAAGCAAAGGTTCTCAAAGCTCAACTTATTCAAAACGTAGGAGCTGTGTGTAGTTACAAAAACTTGCTGACCCGACATTTTGTCTTCAATATACTGAATGAGGTTTACTAAATTTATGTGCGATAAGTGATTTTCTGGCTCTTCAATAAGAACCACATCCGCATTCTCCGCTTTTTCTCGTAAGGCGAGTTTAATAAGAACCTGATGTTGCTCGCCTTTTCCAACATTGCTGAATGGAATTTGATTCATGCTAAGCTGAAGATTTCCCTCAACACCCCCTTGAGGTGCATTTGCCACTGATATTTGAAGTGTTTTGTCCGTAACCTCATCAGTATTATCAAGATTTTGGTTTACTTGTTTCACACTTTCTTCAGCATCGAACTTTCCTTTGAGCTGACGGAAGTTTAAGCGAAGCGTTGCTCTTTCATCGTCACTAAGAGTACTTAGGACATCATCTATATATTTTTTAGCGCCAAAAGTTGGATGTAAATTGGGCGGGTCAACAAAAAGAGAATTTATTTTTTTGGAATATGGAGTGAGCCGGTCCCAAGCAAAGCTATACCATTCAAATGTGTAAAAATCGATCGGCAACATATCCAGTTTTTCAACAGAAATTAGATATTCTAAATAGGATTTTTCAAGTTCTGGATTGAAAAAAATACGAACAAATAGGCCCGGTACATTTTCTTTTAAGCTATTATTTTTACCTTTTAGCTCGGATGGTTCGTCAAGGTAAGCTTCAATCAATATTTCAGGTAAGCTCTCAATAGATTTGTCGCTACTTAGAAAGTCCGTGACTTGATCGTTATTGAATAAGTCTTGACTGATGCACCCAGCAATTGGACGGCGCCTATATTGCAAGCTTAAACACAGATCTATTGCTTGTAAGAGCGTGCTTTTTCCACTTTCATTATCGCCAACAATTATGTTCAGACCATCATTAAAATCATAAATTTTATTTTTGATTCTTTTGAAATTTTTTACGACTAATTTTTAAATGAGCATATTATTTATGATTTATTGAAACAACGGCCAAAAGCTTAGGTTAATCTTTGCACAACCACAAGGCGATTTGCATATACATGGTGAACTTATGTACAATAAATGTTGGCTATGCACTAAGGCGCGTTAACACTAATGGTATTAATGATAAGTGCGAAGTTGATGAATGCTTTGAACATGATGTCGAGTTTTTCAAATCTTGAGAAGATACATCGAAAACCTTTCAACCTACGGAACAGACGTTCAATCTCATTTCTGCGTTTGTAAATTTGCTTGTTGTATTGCCGTGTTTCATCACCTTCATAGGCCCTGTCCATAACAATGGGAATATTGCGCGGCGCATCTTTCCAACCCGATAACAGCTTGCACCCTTCCACTGCATCATGGGCATTGCCTGGCGAAAGACTGAAGGTCAGGGCGCATCGATCATTCACGGATATCATATGAATTTTGGTTGTCCATCCCCCGCGTGATTTACCAATGGATTACTGCCCGTTTTTTTTTAATGCTCCCGTGCTATCAGGATGTACTTTGATGCTGGTGCTTCCCAAGCCAATACAATCAACCGATATGCGGATTACCAAATTCGGGTGGCAGAGAACGCCATTTGCAGCCATTCTCTGCCACATATAAAACGGCGTTGATTAAATCTAAATTGGATATCGATACATTGCCACGTTGAACGGTAGATAAGAATGGAGCAGATCATACTGCGCTTGTCTGATGCTTTTCATCACAAAACAATAACAGCAATTCATTGTGTTCGATACTGTTAACACGACCTAAATGGCCAGCACTAAATAAAAACGGCTTGACATTTTGTCTACCATCTAGTAGGTATTTATCGTCATTATTAATTTGAGGATTATACGAACGATGAAAATTTATGATGTTGAAGGGTTTCCTAACCCAGCACGTATTCGCATTGCATTAGCCGAAAAAAATGCAAAAGATAAGGTTGAGTTTGTTGCTGTTGATGTGATGAATGGTGAACACAGAAGCGAAGCTTTTAAAACAAAAAATCCTGATGCGGTTGTACCTTGCCTTGAGCTTGATGATGGCACTTTCATTTCTCAATGTACTGCTATTACAGAATATATTGACGCAGCGTTTGAGGGACAAAACCTAACAGGTACAAATGCAAAAGAACGTGGTCTTGTTCACATGATGAACCGCAGGGCAGAAGCTGGCCTTCTTGATGCTGTGGGTGATTATTTTCACCATGCAACCCCAGGCCTTGGCCCTGATCTTGAAACATATCAAAATAAAGAATGGGGTGAAAAACGCCGTGAAGTAGCACTTTCAACCATGGCTTATTTAAATGATATTCTAGCAAAAACACCTTTCTTGGCAGGAAATAATTTTTCTATGGCCGATATTACAGCTTTTGCTGGTCTTGGATTTGCTGATTTTGCAAAAATTGAAATCCCTTCAAATTTAACCAATCTTGCTGCATGGCGCGAGAAAGTCGCTGCTCGCCCCAGCCTTGCAAGTTAACAACAAACTTGAACCCCTCCCGTTATGATTCAATATCGGGAGGCACTACACCTAATAACATTAAGTGAGGAGCAATCTCATGGAACTAAATGCAGATTTTAATAAACGCGTTGTTGTACATTCTGAAAACGAGGCATGGCGTGCATCGCCAATTGCTGGTGTTGACCGTCGCATGCTGGACCGCATTGGTTATGAGGTCGCCCGCGCAACGACTATTGTACGTTATGCACCTGGAAGTAAGTTTTCCGCGCACACACATACGGGCGGTGAAGAATTCATCGTTCTTGACGGCGTTTTTCAAGATGAGCATGGCGATTTTCCTGCAGGTACCTATGTTCGCAATCCTCCAACAACAAAGCACACACCTGGCTCTGATGATGGATGTGTTATATTTGTTAAATTGTGGCAATTTGACATGGAAGACCGCAACCAATTCCGCAAAAATATGGCCGATGAATTAGGGCAAGAGAAAGACGGTAACCGAGTTGCAAGTCTCTTTAAAGATGATCGTGAGCACGTTACATATAGGGAAACAAATGCAGGTGCAAAAATAGAAGTTGATGCATCAGGCGGTATAGAACTTCTAGTTTTAGGTGGATCCCTTGAAGAAAACGGAGAAAAACTTGTTAAAGGATCTTGGTTACGCTTGCCGGATGGTCAAAACCTACGCGCTGTAGCTGGCAAGACTGGCGCCAAACTATGGATGAAAACCGGCCATTTGCTTTTTGCTCAGCCACCTGCAGCCTAATTACACAGCTCACCTGATAAAAATAAAGTGACAATCATTAGGACTGCCACTTTACATAAATGATTATCCTCCACAAACAAAATTCGAGCTATGGACCTGTTATGACAAATGACATTGTAATTGTAGGAGCAGGACTTTCTGGTCTTTATCTCGCTTATATTCTTGAAAAAGCCGGCATTGATTATGTGTTGATCGAAGCACGCGAACGGTTGGGAGGACGCATTAAAACGGTACAGTATAAGGAAGCAGGTTTTGATCTTGGTCCCACCTGGTTTTGGCCAGGCCAACCTCTCATGGAAAACCTTATTCAGAATTTTAATATTCCCTACTTTGGGCAATATTCAAAAGGACGCCTTGTCTTTGAAGATCAAAATAGGCGTATTCAACATGATGAGAATTTCTTATCCACCCAAGGTTATTACAGGCTTGATGGTGGCATGGGCGCTTTGATTAACGCCTTAGAAAAAGAAATTCCAGAAAGCCGCCTTCAAGAAGGGGATGCCGTTATTGGCCTTTCAAAGAAAGAGGGTATCTTACTTGCTTCAGGCAAAAAAATAAAATCCAAGACGACAATTCTTGCCATCCCCCCGCGCCTTGCAGCTAAACTTGTCTACTCACCGTCCTTAGACACTGAACTTATTAAAACCATGCATCATATCCCAACTTGGATGGGTGGGCAGGCCAAATTTTTAGCAATCTACAAAAACTCTTTTTGGAAAGAAGCTGGTCTTTCAGGACGCGCTATCAGCCATTATGGACCTTTGGTGGAAATTCATGATGCATCAAATTATTCTGGAAGTGTCCCTGCCCTTTTCGGTTTTGTTGGCATACCCCCACAAAACAGAAAAGACCAAGAAGACACCCTTAAACAACAAGCTTTATTACAATTCGCTAGATTGTTTGGTGAAGAGGCTTTAAAGCCGGAAAAAGTCTATCTGGAAGACTGGGCTTTTCAAGAAAATACATCGACACCCCAAGATCAGACCATGCCGGGTTTTCATCCTCGCTATGGCCGCATAAAAGAGCTTGAAAATATCTGGGATGGTCAAGTACAATTATGCAATGGTGAAGTCGCACCTGACTTTGGTGGATATATGGAGGGGGCATTATCTGCCTCTAAGACCATGGCAGAGAAAATAAAGAAAGAGCATGAAGAAATCTGATACAAAAAAAGCACTACTCGATGCAGCAGAAGAGGCGGTCCGTGAAAGTGGACATGATGGATTTTCCTATGCCGACTTAAGTAATAAAGTTGGTATCCGCAAAGCAAGTATTCATTATCACTTTCCTGGCAAAGCCGACCTCTTATCATCGATTATGCAGCGCTACCGTGAAAACCTTTTGAAAGAATTGGCTATAATTAATGAGAATACGCCAAAAGCTTCCGACCGCCTATTAAGTTATATCAGTATTTATCGTTCAGCCCTTAAAGGCGGTAGCGCTCTTTGCTTGTGTGTTGCCTTTTCTATTGGCCAGCAAACACTTGATGAGCAAACAAGAGAAGAGATTAGCGACTTTCGAAAAAAGATATTCGACTGGCTCTATAATAACTTCACCCTTGCCGATAAGGATGGATCTATAAGTAATCTTGGCAATCTGAAAGAAGAAACCGCAGGTCTTATCTCTTTAGTAGAAGGGGCGCAAATAGGAGCCCGTTTTGCCCACGATATGCATTATTTCGATCTATCCCTGAATCCTTTTAAAAAGCGCCTAGAAAATTAAACCATTGATTTATTTATACAATATTTCACTTTAAAATAGACTTGGCCTGTAAGCTTGCATCACTCTTCTCTAAAAGCGCGATAAGCCGCATCTTTGAAAGGGGAGAAAAGATAATCGATAACAGTTCTTTCTCCGGCCAAGAAGAAACTTTGGGCAGGCATACCAGGGTAAAGCGAAACATCCGCTGTTAGTTCTTCAAGCTTTTCATCATCGACTAGGATACGTGCCAGAAAATATCTTTCTCCAGTCGCCTGATCGTTTAATATGTCTGCTGAAACATTCAAAACTTCCCCATCGAGTTTGGGAACTTTTTTCGCGTTGTAGGCAGTTAAAAGAACTTTGGTCTTTGTTCCCGCCTTCACAAGATCTATATCATTTGGGTTGACGCGGGCTTCAATAATTAACCTATCATCATTGGGAACAAGATCTAAAATGCGTTCCCCTGGACGAATAACGGCGCCTCTTGTATGAAATTGCATATCCATTACAACACCGCCAACAGGCGCACGAATAATTGTTCTTTCCAATTCATCCGTTAATTCAATAAGTTGATGGGAAAGTTCCCTTAAGGAAAGTTCTGTCTGCTGTATTTCTTCCAAAATGGAATTGCGCGTTTCTGTTTTAAGATCAATAATTTCTATATCAGCAGATAATATTGATTGTTCCAGCCGCGCAAGATTGGCTTTAATGCTACCAATATCCCCTTCTAATTCAGCAGCGGTTCTTTCCATATTCATGATACGGTTTGTCGTCACAAGCTTCTTGTCATAAAGCGCGCTTATCGAGCTTGCTTCCTCTCTTGCTAGACGATGCTGTTTTTTAATCGCTTTCAATTGTTCACTAAGACCCGAAATTTCTTCCCTTGCAGAAATTTGCCTTGCCTTAATCAATTCAATTTTTGTGTTCAAAGAATTTTGACGCGTCTCAAAAAGTCTTGTTTGGGTTGACTTTAATTCCTCTAGCTTATCATCAGACAATTCAAGACCTTCCGATAATTTTGAAAAACTGAGAAGACTGGCATCGCGTTCAGCAATCAGGCGATAGTAAAGCGCGCGGGTGCTGCCAAGTTGATCATAAATCGTGTTCAACCGCGTACGTTGTGCCACGTCACGAATGGAAACAATTGGCTCCCCTCCTTTAATCAAATCACCTTCCTGCACCAAAATTTCATCCAAAATGCCTCCTTCCAAATGCTGGATTGTCTTTCTGTCCTGATTTAAAACAACTTCCCCAGTTGCGATTGCCGCTGCATTGATCGGAGCAATATAAGCCCAGCCCACCAAAATGAGTAAAAAGGGGATCAAAACAAAAAAGCCCCATACCGTTGGCCCTCGCCCTGCATCTCTAAAATTATAAGAAAAAACAGAAGGAAGTAACCGTCTTTTTTCCGTATTTCCAGGCATTGGATTCATTACAATTATCCTGTTTATTTTCTAAGCACTGTTTTGTTCACGGCGTAACGGCTGAACTTTGCGATTTTCTGAAGCAAGCTCTGCCATCACTTCTTTTGCTGGGCCAAAATGTTTGGCCTTGCCTGCCTGAAGAACCAAAATCTTGTCAACATGTTGCAAAACAGAGGGGCGATGAGCAATTGTGATTGTTGTAATACCCAATTTCTTTGCATTTTTAAGTGCATTAACAAAAGCCATTTCCCCCTCGCCATCAAGGTTGGCATTGGGTTCATCCATAACAATAAGCTTTGGTCCACCATAAAAACATCGCGCTAGGGCAATGCGTTGGCGTTGGCCTGCAGACAAGAGAGAGCCATTGGGTCCAATTTCTGTTGCATATCCATTAGGGAAAGCCAGAATAGCTTCATGCACCATGGCATGTTGGGCGGCTTCCACAATGGCTGCCTCATCCGGTTGCGGGTTAAGTCGTGCAATATTTTGAGCAATAGAACCATCAAAAAGTTCAACAGATTGCGGTAAATAACCTATGGAACGGCCTAATTGTTCTTCTTCCCATTGATGAAGGGCCGCTCCATCCAGTCTGACAGCGCCTGTTGTTGGTAATAATACACCCACCAGCAAACGAGCAAGCGTTGTCTTTCCTGAACCACTAGGCCCAATAATACCAACCGATTCACCAGCTTGAATTCGGACATTAATGCCTTGTAAAATCCAACGTTTTGACTGAACGGTTTCAAAAGTAACTTTTTCCAAAGTCACTGCACCCTTAGCTTCAGGCAAAGTAATACGTTCATTATTGTTTAGTGCTGATTGATAATCAGCAAGTGTTTCTTCCATTTCCAGAAGGCGGCGCACCGCTTTTCTTACGCCAACTAAGCTTTGATAGAGAGGGGCTGCGGCATCAAATGGGGCTAGAGCGCGGGCTGATAAAATGGAAACAGCAATAATAGCACCAGGTGTTACAAGATTAGAAAGCGCAAGATAAGCCCCAAGGCACATTGTCAAGGTTTGAATAGACAAGCGCAATGTGCGCGTTATTTGTGATATGACAATCGAAATATTACTTGAACCAAAAACATTTTGTAACCAAGTCTGATTATGATAGCGCCATTTTGACGTTGCATTTGAGAACAACCCCATGGATTTGACAACTTCTGCATTGCGTAAAATCGCTTCTAACGCTTGCATCGAACGAACTTGTTCATCATTGGCACTTGCTGATAACTTAGAGGGTAAACGCTCTGCCATAAATGCAAGGATTAATAACAAAACAGCACCGAGTGTAACGGCAATGCCCAAATAGACGTGAATGGCATATATGACAATAAAATAAATAATAGCCCAAGGCGCATCAAACAAAGTTGCCAGATGCTGCGATGTAACGAATGAACGCACAACATTCAGGTCTCTTATAGGCTGGGAGCCAATTGCCGGATTTTTTGTTGTAATTTCAACTGTGTCGGCAACAATATCAGAAGATAGGCGATCATCTAGCCAACGGCCGATATGAGAAAAAACCATTGACCGTAAAACTTGCAGAATGCCCATAAAAATCAACGCCACGGCAACAATAAGCGTGAGCATAAGCAGGGTATCCAATGAACCGGAGGATAAAACCCTATCTAATACCTGAAGGGAATAAATAGGCGCGGATAACATTAAAAGATTGATAAATAATCCGAACCAGAAAGCCCCCCATAATAATGGTCGGCATTCCTTAAAAACCTTCGATAAACGGCTCTCTTCTTTACGCAACATGAAAAGCCCCTGAAATTTTTGTAAATTTAAAAAATACGGTTATTGTAAAAACAGATAATCACTTCATCAATTTTGCATTTATGGCCGTATTTTTTCTTTATTTCAAGCCTGAATATCAAGCTCAAATATTAAGCCATGAAAAATGCTCTCCAGAGGTTTCTCTGGAGAGCGTTTGTTTTATGCAAAGATGAAATCATCTTCTTGAAGATCAAGAGCATCGCTGCCTTTGACTTCTGCGATTAAATCACCATTGATTGAGATTTCAGACCTATTGCGGAACTCTGTGATTTCAAGATCAGCAAACGTAGCATCATAGCCGATAAGCTGAATTGTATCTGCTTCAGAAAAATCGTTAATACGGTCAAATTCGCTATCTGTTGCATGGAAGGTAAAGATATCAGCACCTTTGCCACCGGTTAGTTTATCAAAACCATCACCACCAATTAGCTGGTCATTTCCATTGCCACCTTTTAGTATATCGCTACCTTCACCACCAAAAAGTGTATCGGCTTTGGCACCACCAAATAGACGGTCATTGCCTTCACCACCGACAAGAATGTCGACACCGTTTCCGCCTCTCAGCAGGTCATTACCTTCACCGCCATTTAGGGCATCATCGCCTTGGCGACCGAACAAACGGTCATTACCTTCACCGCCTGAAAGCTCATCAGCACCACGGCCACCATCGAGACGGTCATTACCTTCTCCGCCATTTAGGGCATCATCACCAGCTTCACCGAATAGACGATCATTACCTTCATCACCGAAAATGTCATCATCGCCTTTACCGCCTTTAAGACGGTCATTACCTTCAAAGCCGATAAGAAGATCACGTCCATCATCACCTTCAAGACGATCATTGCCTTCAGTACCACCAATACGCTCTGAAGCAAGGAGGGCATCACGTTGCACGTGTTCAACACCACCTGAACGGATCAAAACATCAGACAATTGTGTATTGTCAATAATATCTTGGATTTCAGGTGCGAATTCACGATTAAGATAGAAGAACGGATCACCATCACGTGCACGTGTGAATTGGTCAACGATAATTGCTTGGAATGTTGCACCAATTGTAACATTCGGACCGGCATAATCTTCAACAATACCACCAACCCAAAGGTCAACCTGGTCAACTGTGCCATAAACTGATGCTAATTGAGCTTGAACTTCAACATCAGAAGTGATGATTGAGAAATCTGTTGAACCCACAAAGTCAGCAGGATCAATATCGCCAACAACTTCAGCACGTACATTAATGTAGGTATCAAGACCGTGATCACGACCACGCAGAATATTACGTTCTGGTAATGAGAAGCCTGTCAAACCACCATCTTCAGTGAAGAGGAAGAGGTTTAGACCATCAACAACTTTCGAGTCGATTTTTTGGGCTTTATCTTCTAGCGTTCCGCGAAGAACATTGGCAACGCCACCATTTTCAAGTGGTGTCTGATTACCAAATACTTGAAGCAACTCCAACTCGCCGTCAACTTCAATTTCTGATTCTTGACGCGTGAATGGATTAACAACTGTTGCATCAAATTGTGCATTATCGCCATTTTCCTCAATAAATGAGAAATCATCTGGAATAGCGGTATGACCGAAACGGAAAGCAGCAACAGAAAACTCCTGAGAGACGGAAACGTCAACATTTTCGTCAAAACCAGTATATTCAGGAAGCTCATCACCAACGAGAATTGGCAAAAACTCTTCATATGTAATTTTCTGAATAAGTGCCTCAACAACAGAACGCGCATTTTGGAAAATCTGCTCATCTGTCCATTCAGGATTTTCATCAGCAAATTTATCAGCCCAGTAATTATGCTCATTCACCCAAGTTGTGTGAATAGCGGAAAGGCCTGGATTTTCTGAACTACGAATATCACCAGCAATAAAATTTGAATCACCTTCGGTTCCAAAAACCTGATCACCTGTCGGTAAAAGATCAACACCATCAACACCTTCTTGTGTTTTCAGGCGACCACCTTCTAAAGAGCGTAGTTGAAGTTGAAATTCTTCACTTGACCCATAAACATTGGATCCATCAATGAAAGGCGAAATAACATTTTCATGCTGGCGCACACCATCTTCATCTGTGGTAAATTCGGAACGCGTTACGCTAAGAGGACCGTCATCTTTTAAAAGTTCAGCCTCTTCGCCTTCTTGCTCAAGAGTTAGGTCAATATCATGGTCTGTAAATTGACCCCAATAAATCCATAAAGAAGAAAGATCAAATGGATTTTCAATACTCACATCACCCTGGGTAAAAACCTCAAAAGCGACTTGTTCTGCATCCACATCTGAAGCGCGGGGCGCACTTTCTCCATCAGCATAAACAGGATCAGTCAACCGAATAAGATCTGTGTGGGCTGCTGCTTCTGTTTCTTCAACCGTGTCGCGAAATGCATCGACAATGTTGTCACTCATAATTGCCTCCAAGCAATAGAAACCCTGACCCTAAACTGCAGCAAGCAGCAAAGGGAGCGCTGGGTTAATCGTTAAAAATTACAATTTAAATCAATCACAACTGTTTCACGCCGTGATCAAACTTTGATTACCACACTATCTTTAACTTGTGAACAAAAATATTTATGAAATTTTTATCACATGCTTAATAACAAAAATCATTATAAATAAGTAAACATTAAATCAAATAAAATAAGAAATTATATTAATATTTGAATGTATACTTAAATATTAATATAGTTAATCAATATAACTCTACGATATTATACTAAATAAGTATATTTATACATTAGTATTTCTAAAGAAAATCTTTAATAAAAACTTTAGATTGATATTTTTGAATACACTCTCATAAATTTAAACCTGCCAAGTGTTAACCTATTTTATATTGCGGCACAACATTACTCTGCCCAAATTATTTGTAAAACCGTCATAATATAGGAGTATGCTGCAGTGCAAAAATGAGGTAATTTATGTTTTCTTTAAAAAGCAAAAAAGCACTTGTTATTGGTGTTGCCAATCATCATTCTATCGCATGGGGATGCGCTAAAGCCTTTAAACAACAGGGGGCTGATCTTGCCCTTACTTATTTGAATGAAAAATCGAAACCTTATGTTATGCCCTTGGCTGAAAAGTTAGGTATAAGCCTTTTTATGCCGCTTGATGTTTCAAAATCGGAATAAGAAATCGCTCTTTTTGATGCGATCAAAACAGAATGGGGGTCTCTTGATATTATTCTTCATTCAATTGCCTTTTGCCCAAAAGAAGATCTTCACGGCCGCGTTATTGATTGCACAAAGGAAGGCTTTGCAAAAGCTATAGATATTTCTGTTCATTCTTTTTTGCGCTTAATTAAAAATTCAGAACCCTTAATGAATAAGGGCGGCACATTAATGACTGTTAGTTTTTACGGGGCAGAAAAAGCTGTCGATCATTACAACATTATGGGGCCTGTTAAAGCTGCTTTGGAAGCCACGGTGCGTTATAGCGCAAAAGAATTGGGTGAACGTGGCATTCTGTTCATGCGCTTTCACCAGGCCCTCTGGCAACGCGTGCAGCCAGCGGTATAGATCATTTCGATGCCTTATTAGATAAGGCAAAACAAAATGCCCCAACACAAAAACTTGCAAACATAGATGATGTGGGCGCATTTGCCGCCTTTTTAGCCAGTCATGAAGCGCAAAACATAACCGGCAGCATACACCATATTGATGGTGGCTTTCACATTATCGCATGAAAGACGAGACCATGTTTTTTAATACCATCGAATATATTTCAGCATTTCAAAAAAGTAATAACGCTTATTTTGAATTGTTAAGCCATGTCATAAAAACACATTATAACCACTCTGTGGATGAACAACAAAAACGCTCTCAAGAGATAGCTAATCTTACACAAGACGCTATATCAGCTTTTGATATTGGGAAGTTACCAACCACCCTTCAAGACTATAATCAAGATAGGGCAGAACGATTTATACTGTTTATGGACTGCCTAAGAAAACGGGGAGATAATTTTCAAAGTCATGAAAAAGAAGACTGTCCATCCGTTCTTATTTACGATTACGAAATTGTTGTTGATGGCCACAATTTAGAACGTCCGTCTAATTATATGCTCTTATCCATTATAGCCCCTGAAGACTTTATAACTTATGACTGGAAACGACCCTATATCATCATAGATCCACGTGCTGGTCATGGGGCCGGTATTGGCGGCTTTAAACCAGACAGCCAAGTTGGTGTTGCGCTTGGTGATGGACATCCAGTTTATTTCGTTGCCTTTCGTCCCCAGCCAGAACCAAAACAGACATTGGCAGATGTGGCCCATTGTGAAGCTGTTTTTATTAACGAGATTAAAAAGCGACACCCAAAATCACCCAATCCCATTATTATCGGTAATTGTCAGGGGGGGTGGGCAACAGCAATTCTGGCTGCTACAAATCCAGATATAACTGGTCCTATTCTCTTAAACGGCGCCCCTATTTCTTGTTGGTCTGGCCGTTTGGGGCAAGATACAATGCGTTATCTTGGGGGCATGTCTGCGGGTGCATTACCCGCACTCTTTACGGCTGATTTGAATGGCGGCTTGTTTGACGGCGCTAATCTTGTTTTAAATTTTGAAAGTTTTAATCCCGCCCGAACCTGGTTTGATAAATATTACAATCTCTTCCTTAATATTGATAACGAACGGGAGCATTTTCTTGCTTTTGAACGATGGTGGGGCGGTTTTTTCTTGATGCGAAGGGACGAAATACGCTGGATTTTAGAAAATTTGTTCATCGGAAATAAATTATCGCGCAATGAAGCGCGCCTGGAAACAGGCCACGCGATTGATTTAAAAGAAATTAAGGCCCCCATCATTGTTTTTGCCTCGCATGGCGACACCATTACCTCTCCACAACAGGCCTTAAATTGGATTCGTGATAGTTATGTTGACGAAAAGGAAATCGAAATTCGTGGCCAGCGTATTTTATATATGATACATGAGGATGTTGGCCATTTGGGTATTTTTGTATCCTCTTGCGTTGCAAGGCGCGAACACCGTGAAATGGCGTCAACCCTGAAAACGATTGAAGCTCTACCGCCCGGTCTTTACGAAATGAAAATTGAAGATAGCAAGGGACAGAGGCATAAAAAAACATTTTCGGTAAGTTTCCATAAAAGAAAAATCAAGGATATTTTGCCTGAAGATATATTCCATCATGAAGAAGCTTTTGCAGCCGTTTCCAAATTATCTGAAAAACTGGTCGACAGTTATGAAGCCACGCTGGCTCCGACAATCAAATTGCTGAACCCGCCTGAAGTAGCAAAAATCAAGCAAACCATGCACCCTTTACGTTTACAACGAAATGCTTTGTCATCCAATAATATTGTTATGATAGCTTATGAACATTTAGCCGATGAAATAGATAAAAATCGCCATCTAATTGATATAACCAATCCTTTTGTTTCTTTTGAAAAACTTTTTGCAAAATTAATTACATATCAACTGGATGCCTCTCGCATTGCGCGCTGTTTTATAACAGAACTTTCCTTTTTTATGGCTTTTTCTCATCCTGTTGCTCTTTCTTATGGGAAAAGCCACGCACAACAGCGTTTCAAACATTCAATTGATGACCTACGGCACCTACCCAATATTGAAAATGTTTTGCAAAAAACTCATCAAGGCAATAAGGCAGAAGCCATTATTCGTATGTTGATATTACTTGCCGATACACGAAAAGACGTTAGAAAAGATAGGCTTGATAGAGCCGCAATTCTTTTAGAAACAACGTCCCCTTTTAAGGAACTTTCTGCCAATGGACGAGCATGTATTATCCATCAACAAACACTTATCTGCCATTTTGAACCACAAGAGGCTTTGGCAACCTTACCCAAGCTTTTAAAAGAGAAAATAGATCGCTTAGACGCGCTAGAGTACATTTCATATGTTTTGGGCGAATTTTCAGATATGTCTGAACCAACACGTCAAATGGTTGAAAATTTTAAGAATGTTTTAGAAACTGATTTTCCACCCTTCTCATCACTTGAAAAACAGTCTCCGCTGGCTGTTGTCGCATAACAAGGCATAAATAATGGATGAAGTTTTTCTAACTCTTAATGCAGGTTCTTCTTCAATAAAGTTTTCTGTTTTTTTAAATCAGGAAAAACTGATTGAAAAAATACAGGGACAGGTTGAGAATATTGGACCAACCGCGCGCCTTATCTATAAGCACATCGGTGAAGAAAAGAATATTATTGAAATTGGGGCTGCCAACCACAAAACCGCACTTCAAGAAATTTTTAGCCGTGGCATATCAAGTTTGGGGGGTGATAATATTACAGGAATCGGCCACCGCATCGCCCATGGGGGCATTGATTTTACAAAGCCCGTTAAACTTTCAAAACCCATTATCGAGAAATTAAGACTGCTTGAATCCTTGGCGCCCCTTCATCAACCTCACAACCTTAAAGGGATTGAGGCAGCACAGGAAGCTTTTCCAGATGCCTTTCAAATTGGCTGTTTTGACACGGCTTTCCACAGAAACCACGATTGGGTAAATGATACCTTTGCCTTGCCACGTCGTTTTTATGAAAAGGGAATTCGACGTTATGGGTTTCATGGTTTATCTTATGATTTTATTACAAGCGAACTTGCAAAAACCGAACCAGCCCTTGCAAAAAGCCGTGTCATTATTGCCCATCTTGGTAATGGCGCTTCCATGTGTGGTGTAAAAGAAGGGCGCAGCATTGCATCAACCATGGGCTTTTCCCCTCTGGATGGTTTACCAATGGGAACACGATGCGGACAGCTTGACCCAGGAGTCCTGCTTTATCTGATGGAAAATGAAAACATGATGGCATCAGAAATAAGCGACCTATTATACAAAAAAAGCGGTCTTTTAGGGCTTTCCGGCATGACAAATGACATGCGGGCCTTAACAAGTACCGATAAGCCGGAAGCCAAACAAGCCCTTTCATATTATGCAACACGGACGCGTCGTGAAATTGGAGCTATGGCCGCTCTTCTTCAAGGAGTTGATGGCTTGATTTTCTGTGGTGGTATCGGGGAAAATTCAGCGCCAATGCGAAAAATGATTGTAAACGGGCTTGAATTTTTAGGCCTAGAGCTTGATGAAACAGCCAATTTAAAAAACAATCGCGAAATTGGTAAGGGTAAAACCCGCATATTGGCCATCAAAACAGACGAAGAAAGAATAATTGCCCGCGCTTTACGTGAATTTTATTCCCCCAACTCATAATAGCTAAACCATTTTAAAAT
>CALHLB010000119.1 GCA_938034375.1 uncultured Alphaproteobacteria bacterium
AACCCTTGAGGGCAAAGGAGTACATGGCAATCAGCCTGTGAAGATGACTTTGCGTCCTGCTAAAGCCAATAGCGGTATTTCATTCCTTCGTTGTGAAGGAGATAAGGAAGTTGAAATTCCAGCACGTTATGATTATGTCGCCGCTACAGAGCTTTGCACAATTATTGGTGATCCTAAAGGGCTTTATGTTGCAACAATTGAACATCTTATGGCGGCATTGCGGGCTTTGAATATTGATAATGTGTTGATTGAAATTGATGGACCGGAAGTTCCCGTGATGGACGGTAGTTCTACTATTTTTGTGGAAGCGCTTAACAAAACGGGTTTGATTGCGCAAACGGCGCGGCGAAAGTTTATTCGGGTTGAAAAAAATGTGCGTGTGGATAACGGTAATTCCTATGCTGAATTCTCACCTTATAACGGGTGTTATTTCGATGTGGAAATTGATTTTGACGACCTGCACATTGGTCGCCAGCGGTTCCAGGGTGATATAGATGCAGAGGTCTTTTCAAAACAGATAGCAAAAGCGCGTACTTTCGGCTTTTTACGGGATGTTGATTACTTACGTGAAGCTGGATACGCTTTAGGGTCATCCCTTGAAAATTCGGTTATTATTGGCAAGGGGGATGAGGGTATCTTAAATCCTGAAGGCTTGCGCTGTGATAACGAATTTGTTTGTCACAAATTATTGGATGCGATTGGTGATCTTGCGCTTTCTGGTGTGCCAATTCTTGGGGCTTACCGGTCTTTTCGCGGCGGGCATAAATTAAATTATCTTGCCCTTAAGGCGCTTTTGGAAGATAAAACAGCTTGGACATTGGTTGATAGTACAGACCTAGATATATCCTCTAATGCTAGAGCAAAACATGCCTTGCCATCAAAAGCAGTTGGAATACCTTCCACAAAATAGATGCTTATATTATTGTTGTCTTTTCGTTGCGTTTATCACTGTTGATAACATTATTTTGGAATTTTATCATATATTGGTTAGCATCAATGATTGAATAAGTCATTTTCTTGCCACTTCTTCTGTGCTAGAAGGGATGAAGATTGAATGACCTTTAGGGATTATAAAGAGTGCGTAGAAATTTCATTTCATTTTTTATGATGGGAAGCCTTTTTTTAACTGGATGTTCCGGTTTGCCATTTGCTGATCGTTTTACGCTTGATAAAGAGCAGCGAACCAAAAAGAATGAGCAAAAACAATTAGCCGCTATTGCTGCCCGCCCTGAAGTGCCGCCCAGTACACTTTTGAATGCCGGTATTCAAAATATCAATAAAGGGCGCGCAAAAAACGCACAAAAGGCTTTTGGTGCCTTGAATACTCAGCATCCCTTTTCGAAAGAAGCTCAGCAATCACTTGTTCTTTCTGCTTATACGCATTTTACAGAAAAAGAATATGCTGACAGTGTTTCCAAGGCAGAGCAGTTTATTCAGCTTTACCCAGGGAGTGATGACGCGCCCTATATGCAATATTTAATTGGTGAATCTTATTTCCAGCAGGTTAATGCTGTTGTGCTTGACCAAAGTGATACGGCAAAAGGGTTGCGGGCTTATAAAGATCTTGTGCGTCTTTACCCAGACTCAAAATATGTACCAGATGCTCGTGGCAAAATTCTGTTTATGGAAGATCAGCTTGCGGGTAAGGAAATGCAGATTGGCCGTTATTATCAAGAAAGACGGCAGCATTTGGCCGCTGTTAACCGCTTTAAAGGTGTTGTTGAAGCATATGACAAAACACGTCATGTGGAAGAAGGGTTGTTTCGTTTAACTGAAAGTTATCTTGCTCTTGGTCTTGTTAATGACGCAAAGGAATCAGCGTCTCTTTTGGGGCATAATTTTCCAGATTCTGATTGGTATCAATCTGCTTTCAAGCTTGTTTCTGGCGATAAGGTAAAACCTAATAAGAGCGCTATAAAGAAAGACATAAAACAGGAAGAAGCCATTAAAAATGCAGAAGCTGAAGCTGTTTCATCTACAGAAGGTGTTTCCAAGCGGGGTGCTTTTTCGCGGCTTAATCCATTTGGTGGAAAAGAAGAGAAACAAGAAAACCTTTAAAATGAAAGCTATGATCTAGCCCTTGTTTCTAAAAAGCAATATATAATCATGGTATCTTTTTGGTTCTAACCTGATTCTGCTTTATGTTAACGTCACTTCTAATTCAAAATATTGTTTTGATTGAACGCCTTAAAGTGGATTGGCAAGCGGGTTTGTCTGCCCTAACGGGGGAAACTGGTGCCGGTAAATCCATTATTCTGGATAGTTTATCCTTGGCTCTTGGGGGGCGCGGTGATGGCGGTTTAGTGCGCGAGGGGGCTGATAAAGGCTCTGTTACCGCTGTTTTTGATGTTCCTTTAAATCATGTCGCGCGTTTTTTTTTGAAAGAAAATGATTTGCAGGATGAGGGAGATATAATCCTACGCCGTATTCAGCGCGCTGATGGACGCACTCAAGGTTTTATAAACGATCAACCTGTTAGCGCTGCCTTAATGCGACAATTGGGGCAGTTATTGGTTGAAATTCACGGACAACATGCCGATAGGGCTTTGGTTGATGCTGATAGTCATCGTCTTCTTGTTGATGCCTTTGGCGGCCTGCAAAAAGAGGTGGATGCAGTCGCCTTTTCTTATGCAAACTGGCGCCAAATCCATAAGGAACTCGTTGCTTTGAGGATAAAAATTGAAGAAAGTGAAAATGAGCGAGACTATTTGCGCGCGGTACTTGAAGAGTTAAAACTTCTTCAGCCTGAAATAGGTGAAGAAGAAAAACTGGCTGAACGCCGGCAAACCATGATGAATGTTGAAAAGATTGCAAGCGATATCCAAGAGGCGCATGAAGTTGTGAGTGGACATGCTTCACCCATTCCAACTCTTGCTAGTCTTTTGCGGCAGTTGGAACGTAAGGCAGGCGAGGCGCCAGGTTTACTGGAAGGGGCTATTCAAGGATTGAGCAACGCGCTGGATGCTTTGGATATAACAGGCCAGGTGCTTGATGATGCCATGCGTGAGACAAATTTTGACAAGCGTGAGCTTGAAGAAACCGAAGAGCGGCTTTTTGCCCTGCGTGCTGCAGCTAGAAAACATAAAGTGATGGTTGATGATTTGCCAGAATTAACGGTTCGTTTTTTAAATGATCTGGAAGATATTGAAACAGGTGAAGAACGGCTTTTAGCCTTGGAGAAAAATGAGAAAGATTTATTCGTCCAATATCATGAAAAGGCGCTAAGTCTTAGCGAAAGGCGCATGCAAGTTGCCAAGCAGCTTGCTGATCAGGTTATGGCAGAATTGCCGGCGTTAAAGCTTGAGGCGGCCCGTTTTTTTGTTGTTTTGAATAGTGATCAGGAAAAACCTTCTGCTCAAGGATATGATACGGTTGAATTTCATGTGCAAACGAATCCTGGCACTAAAGCCGGCCCGATTATGAAGGTTGCTTCTGGTGGGGAATTGTCACGTTTTTTGCTGGCTTTAAAAGTTTCTCTTGCTGATAAAGGTTCTGCCCCCACATTGATTTTTGACGAGATTGATACTGGTGTTGGTGGGGCTGTTGCTGAAGCTATTGGGGCGCGACTTTCGCGTTTATCTGCCGGGGTGCAGGTTTTATGTGTGACCCATGCGCCTCAAGTTGCAGCGCGGGCAAAAAGCCATTTTCTTATTTCGAAAGCAACCGTTTTGGGGCAAGAACGTGTTGCAACAGATTTAACCTTACTTGATGATGATAAAAGACGTGAAGAAATTGCCCGTATGTTAGCAGGCGAAACGATAAGTGATGCTGCACGTGCTGCTGCTGCACAATTAATGGCAACAGGATCGCACGTATGACATTTGATGATAAGTCTGTTGAGGACCTAAGCACTGAAGAAGCGCGCCTCGAACTTGAACGTTTGGCGCAAGAGATTGCCAAACACAATAGGGCTTATCATGGGCAGGATGCCCCTCTTATTTCTGATGCGGCTTATGATGCACTGAAAATTCGTAACCAGGCGATTGAGAAACGTTTTCCAGATCTTAAACGCGTTGATAGTCCCAGTGATTTGGTGGGCGCAGCGCCACAGGAAAAGTTTGGAAAGGTAAAGCACAGCGTTTCCATGTTATCGCTTGATAATGCTTTTAATGATGATGATGTTGCAGAGTTTGTTACCCGTATTCGGCGTTTTTTGAGATTGTCTTTAGATGAAACGGTTGCCCTGACGGCTGAACCGAAGATAGACGGTCTTTCTGCCAGTTTGCGTTATGAAAAAGGTGTCTTTGTGCGCGGGGCAACACGGGGAGATGGCACTGTTGGTGAGAATATTACAGCGAATTTAAAAACCCTCAACGACATTCCCAAATATCTATCGGGTGATGAAATTCCAGATATTTTAGAAGTGCGTGGCGAGGTTTATATGGCAAAAAGTGATTTTCTTGCCCTTAATGCGCGCATGGAAGAGGAAGGTAAACCGGTTTATGTTAATCCCCGAAATACGGCAGCAGGATCTTTAAGGCAGCTCGATGCAACGATAACAGCCCAACGCCCTTTGAAGTTTTTTGCCTATTCATGGGGGGAAATGAGTACCCTGCCGCATGAGACGCAAAGTGCCATGGTTCAACAGATGGCCGATTGGGGCTTTCCGGTAAACCCGTTAATGGCCAGGTTCGAGGTTTTAGACAATTTGCTGGCCCATTATAAAAAAATTGAAATGGAACGGGCAAGTCTTGATTATGATATTGATGGTGTTGTCTATAAGGTGAACAGGCTTGACTGGCAAAACCGGTTAGGGTTTGTAACCAAAGCGCCACGCTGGGCGATTGCCCATAAATTTCCCGCTGAAAAAGCGATAACAGTTTTAAAAGATATTGAAATTCAGGTAGGCCGAACGGGTGCTTTAACACCGGTTGCCAAGCTTGAACCGGTTAATGTTGGTGGTGTGGTTGTTTCTAATGCAACATTGCATAATGAAGATTACATAAATGGTATTGGCCAGGATGGCGCATTGATTCGAGATGGAAAGGATTTGCGCCCTGGTGACACGGTTATTTTGCAAAGAGCAGGCGATGTTATTCCGCAAATTGTCGATGTTTTTCTTGAAAAGCGGGCGGTGGATAGTGCCGCTTTTATCTTTCCTGAAAAATGTCCTGCCTGTGGTTCTGATGCTGTGCGCGATTATAATGAAATAACCGGTAAGAAAGATGCTGTAAGGCGATGTACGGGGGGGCTTATTTGTCCTGCCCAAGCGATTGAAAGGTTAAAGCATTTTGTTTCGCGCAAAGCATTTGATATTGAAGGGCTTGGCGCAAAACAGGTCGAAACCTTTTATGAAGAAGGACGAATTATGAATGCGGCTGATATTTTTACGCTTGAACGCAGAGACAAACGTTCCCTTAAACGCCTGAAAGATAAGGAAGGCTTTGGGGAGACATCGGTTAAAAATCTGTTTGCCGCAATTGATGAAAAGCGCCAAATAGATCTTCATCGTTTTATATTTGCGCTTGGTATTCGCCATATTGGGGATACAACAGCCAAAATATTAGCCCGTTCTTATGGGTCGTTTGAGGCTTTGAGGGAAGCAGTCTTGATGGGGCAGGATAAAACGGGAGAAGCCTATCAGGATCTGGTTAATATTGATGGTATTGGGCAAACGGCAGCTTCCGCTCTTATTGAATTTTTTGGTGAAGAGCATAATCTTTCTGTTCTTGATGCGCTCTTGTCTGAAATTAATCTGATCGCGCCTGTTGTGAATGACGAACAATCCCCTGTTTCAGGAAAAACAGTGGTTTTTACAGGCGCTTTAGAAAAAATGACACGGGATGAGGCCAAAGCCATGGCAGAAAGGTTGGGCGCAAAGGTTGCTGGTTCTGTTTCCAAAAAAACCGATCTTTTGGTCGCTGGTCCAGGTGCTGGTTCAAAATTAAAAAAAGCAAAGGATTTAGGGGTTGAGACGGTGGACGAACAGGGATGGTTTGATTTGATTTCCTGAAGGGTTTTCCTGTTAAATCTTCTCCGTTGCGTTTTTTAGCCAGTTTTTCACGTCTTCATTGAGGTGTGGGCTAAGTTTTCCAAAAACTTCAGCGTGATAGCTGTTAAGCCAGTCGCGTTCTTCCATAGATAAAAGCGTTAGCTCGATCAAGCTTTTATCTATCGGGGCGAGGGTTAGTGTTTCAAAAGACATCATCGGGCGTTCGCCTTCTTTAATATTTCCTTCATCTCGTACAATGATTAAATTTTCAATACGAATGCCGTATTGCCCTTCTTTATAAAAGCCAGGCTCATTGGACAAAATCATACCCGTTTTCAAAGGGGTTTTTGAGACTTTTGAAATGCGTTGCGGCCCTTCATGCACGCTTAGAAAAGACCCAACTCCATGACCTGTTCCATGATCGTAATCAAGTCCGTTTTGCCACAGAGCATGACGGGCCAAAACGTCAATTTGAGCGCCGCTCGTGTCTTTAGGAAATTTCAAGCTGGAAATGGCAATCATGCCTTTTAAAACAAGTGTGAAATGTCTTTTCATTTCTGATGTTGGGGCGCCAATGGCCAGTGTTCTTGTTATATCGGTTGTGCCATCTTGGTACTGCGCGCCAGAATCCAGGAGATACAGATTTCCTTCCTGAAACTTTCTGTTTGTTTCTTCTGTTACGCGATAATGTACGATGGCACCATTAGCCCCAAATCCTGAAATGGTATCAAAGGAAATATCCTTTAAAGGCATGTTCCAGCGTTCTCCGAAGGATTTTCTACTTTCTTCCAGTTTTTTTGCGCTTTGAATTTCATCTAATGTATTTGGATTTTGCATTGTTATCCACTGCAAAAAGGTTACCATTGCCAATCCATCGCGTAAATGTGCTGTGCGGGCGCCGGCAATTTCCTTTTCGTTTTTACAGGCCTTAGGGAGAAGGCAAGGGTCGACCATTTTTTGTATTGTACCAGAATTTTCTAGTGATTGCTTGAAAATAATACTAGTTGTTTGTGGGGCAATACCTGTTTTGCCTGTTTGTTTTTCTAAAAAAGGCAAGAGGCTATCAGTATTTGCAAGATGCACCAGGGCTTCAAGATATTGTCGAACCTCTTTTACTAGTTTTTTGCGGTCAATAAAAAGTGTTGGCTTGCCATGTTGCGGCAGATAAAGAAAACATAAAGCAAGTGGTGTGTGCGGTATGTCTCTTCCTCTGATATTCAAAAGCCAACATATAGAATCAGGCTGGGTGAAGAAAAAGCCATCACTTGTTGTTTTTAATAAGTCATTTTGAATAGCGCTAATTTTTTGAGTAGTTGGTTTCCCAGCATAATCAAGGGGATGGATTTGAACAGGGGCTTGTGGCGGGGCTTTCTGGTCGGGCCAAATTTCATCAATCAAGTTGTTTGTCGGGATAAGGCTTGCTTTTTTCCTGTCGACAATTTCTTCAAGCTTTTCAATTTCATCAACTGTGTGTAACCATGGATCATAGGCGAGGCGATCCTCTTGTTGCAATTGTTCTTCAAGCCAATTGAAAGGGGAGGTTTCTAAACTATTATAAGGTTGAAGAATATCGCAATTGATCTGTTCTTTTACTTGTATTGTATAGCGACCATCAACAAAAATAGCGGCTTTTTCGTTCATAATAATGGCTGTGCCAGCCGAACCGGTAAAACCTGTAATATAGGCCAGCCTTTCTGCATACGCTGGAACATATTCCCCCTGATGTTCATCCGATCTGGGTATTAAGAAGCCTGTTATTGTTTTTTCTTCCATGAGACGGCGTAAGGCAGAAATTGGTTTTCTATGATCTTTAGGACAAGAGGGAAAAGAAAAATCTTGAAACATTGAAATAGGCTCTTTTAAATGGGTGTCTTAAAGCTCTTAATTTGAGTTGTTCTTTCTTGCAATAGGCAGGCTATATGCGAAAGAGGTGCAGGTAAATAATAAGCCATGCATATTTTGCAATGCAGCATTCAAAGCTTAGCGCTGGTGAAAAAAGCAGCATGGCATATATTTGATACAGAATTAATCACTTGCCGCCTCCCAGTGAGTGATGTTAACCGCCGAAAGGACAAAGAACCATGGCTAAATCTTTTATCTCAAGCCTTGTGAATTCACGTCAACGTCAGGCAAACCGTTTTGTTTCTGGTTTTCTTGTAACCCTGGATGACGAAACATTAAAGCGTCACGGTTATGACCGTAAGTCATTGAAAGCTGCACAAAATAATACGATTTATCCTCTTTAATGAGAGTAAGTAGCACCTTTTAAGGTTGCAGGACTGTTGGGACGGGGCTTTTAAGGCCCCGTTTTTTATGGGCGGTTTAAAATGAGTGTTGCCCAGCCATCTTTATGAATGGCTTTTCTTAAATAGGCTCCTTGTTCACGATAAGCAGATAAAACAGCTGCCTTTTGGCGGATGAGCAGACCTGACAGGATAATAGTTGCATTATCGCTTAGCTGTTCTGTCATGGGTTTGGCCAATTGGCGTAAAGGGCCAGCCAGAATATTGGCAACGATAAGTTCAAAGGGGCCTTCTTCCTTGAAAATCGGATGGTGAAAGCCTGAAGCTGTTTGGCACTTCACAAGGGGTGCCACTTTATTGAGAGCCATGTTTTCACGTGCAATTTTAACTGATATTGGGTCAATATCTGTAGCCAGAATCTTTTGCCCTGTTTGCTTGGCTAAAGCTGTGGCCAGGATGCCGGAACCTGTTCCAAGATCAAGAATTTTTGTGAAATGGTGGCGTTTTGTAACCCATGCAATCGCTTCAAGGCAGCCAGCCGTTGTGCCATGATGGCCTGTCCCAAATGCTTGGTTGGCATTAATCTGAATTGCGTGATGATAGGCCTGTACTTTTTGTTTGTCATGGTCACCATGAACGAAAAAACGCGCGACCTGAACGGGCTTGAGATCTTTCAGGCCTTCTTTTACCCAGTCTATTGTGTCGGGTAATTTTGACATTTCAAGGTTTTGTGCCTTTGATCCGAGTTCCCTATCAAGGATATTTTTTTCTACTTCTTCAAGAAGATAAATATCAACACGCCATTTGGTTTTATCGTCCTTTTCTTCAAAGGTAGCCGATGCGGGATAGCCCAATATATCTGAATTGGCCGCCAGATTAGTGATGGTTTCGGCCTCTTCCTGATTGAATATACCCGTTAAGACATAACTCATAACGTATCCCTAACTTTTTATTTGTCGAAAATCGATACTTCCGTATATCCTAAATACAGACTTTCATATAACACGTATGCCATATAGTAATTTTAATGGCATTCCAATGAGGAAAGGTTTCTAATGCGAATTTCTCACTTGTTAAAGGTGTTATGTGGTTTTTTATCAATTTACATCTTGTTAATTGGTCACGCTTTTGCTGATGCAGAAGCTTTAAAAAAGTATTTTTCAAATTTTGAGAAACGTGGTTTTGAAGTTTCTTTCAACGGATTTGAGGAAGAAGCGACAGGTGGACATGTTGCTGAAATATCAATTACGAAACCAAATGACGAGAAAAATTTTATTTCTTTGAAAGAGGTTCATTTTGACAAGTTGAAACTTGAAAGCGATGGGTCTCTAAGCGGGGTGCTTTTCCAGGTTGAAAAAATTGACTACCAGTTTGAAGCTCTTAAAGGGTATTATAAAAATTACCTCATAGAGGCTTTTACCTTGCCTGATCTTGTTGATTTAATTGATTTTCCAGACTTGTCAGATCTTAAAAATTTGGCAACACTGAAAGAAGAAGAAAGATTAAAAGCACTTTTGCCTTTTATGAAAAACATGCTTCCTTATTTAGAAAATGTTTTTGCTTATTTGTCAAAAATGTCTTTTGATAAGAATTCCCTTAATGAATTTACGCTTTCTTATGCGCAAGAGGGTGTTGAATGGTCACACTCCATCAACAATTTGCTGCTTTCTTCCTTAAAAGACGGTGTTTTGAAAGAGATGACATTTTCTTCTCTTATCCTAGATGGCAAAGATGAATCGGGTCCAATATTCAACTATTCTGCGGGTGAAAGTGTTACGAATGAATTTAATTTAGCAGCTCTTGATCACCTTATTAATTCTAAAAACTATAAAGATAACAAAGGGGATAATGTTTGGAAAATAGTCATGCGGGATGGTTTTTCCCATGATTATGGTAATAAAATTCCACCAATTGAATTTGAGGCGAAAAAATTAACTTTTAATGCCGTTTATGTGCGCCAATTTGATGAACCTTTGGGTGTGATACTTGATAGAATATCCAGTTACGTTAGCGAAGCTTCTAGCGATAAAGAAGAAGCTGATAGCGATAAAGTAAAGAATGAAGCGGTATTAGGAAAAGAAATTGCAGCACTTCTTTATCACAATTATCGTAGCATTAAATATGATGAATTTGCTTTAGATAACCTTGTCTTTTCTGCTGAAGGTAAGACCGTTTTTACTACAGAAAAAATGGATTTTGGACCTTTTTCATATGATGAAGGGCTGGACTATGTGCGTTTCCAAAACGCGAATATTTTAATAGAAAAGGAAGACTTGGATTTGAAGGCCGGGCATTTAAGTTTTGGTGATCTGAAATTCCCATATTATAAAGATGTTTTGGCTTTTCTTGATGAACTTTCAGCTAAACCAGAAGATATTAAAGGGGCGCGTGCTGCCTCAATCTTATCGCCGACTTTAGGTTTTTTAGAAGTTAAAAACCTTATTGTTGATAAGGCTAATGCACGTGTTTTTAGTATTGATGATTTTGCTTTGTCACTCTCAGATTATATCAAACCGCTTCCAACGGACATAAAATTGGTAATTACGAATGTCGATGTTCCTATAGGTGCTATAAAAGGCGAAGGCTTGGAAATTTTTAAAAGCCTTGGCTATGAAAAAATAGCTGTTGATGGGCTGATTGAAATGAAGTGGGATGAGGCAACTCAAAATGTTGAAATCTTGCCGAGCAGGGTTGATATACATGAATTGGGTGAAGTTAAACTGCAAGGCAGTTTGGGTAACGTTCCGCGCCAGGTGTTTGAAACTCCAAAAGAAGCCGTTGGTTTTCTTTTTGCAACGTCTTTAAATAAGGCTGAAATTTCTTATACAGATAAATCTTTTGCCGATCGCTTCTTTAACTATGAGGCAGAAAAGAAAGGAACCAGCGCTGAGGCTGTGAAAACGCAATATGGTGCATTGGTTGCACTGCCTTTGGCATTTTTACAGAATCCTGAATTTTCTCAAAAGGTACAAGCTATCGTGCAGGATTTCTTAAAGAAACCTGGAACAATAAAGCTTCTTGCGGCACCAAAACAGCCACTCCCCATTGTCGGTCTTGTGGGTATGTTTCAGTCTAACCCTTCCAGGGTTGTTGAAACTTTGCAATTGGATGTTAAGGCCCATTAATGCTTTTTCCATGTAAAGCCGTTGCTTACGTGGAAAATTTTAAAGTGATACCCATATGCGATTTAGCATATGGGTGTTTTTTAATGGGTTTTGACGTTTCTTGCAATTTTTCTAAGGTCTCGCCCTAGCGCATGATGCATTTTCATGAATTCATCTGTTATGCGCTAAGCCTTTGTTCTTACGCTCTAAAGTTTATTTTGGCTCACAGGCGCTCCAAAAAGCTATCTAGAACCTTTTTTTGTCCTGCTTTTTCAAAATCAACGATGAGTTTGTTGCCTTCTATGCTTGCAACAGTGCCATACCCAAATTTAAGATGAAAAACACGTTCACCCAAAACAAAGACAGATTTTTTTTCAAGTGTGGATTTGGCAACAAGCTCGCCCTCAATAGTGCGCCTTGCGTGCTTTTTCTTTTGACCGCGATAACCGCCAGTTTCCTGCATGGCTTGTTTATTGGCTTGTTTTTTTTTAGCGCGCTCCCAACCAGGCGTGGCATATGTATTTTGAAAAGGGTCGCGTAAATCAAAGCGCGAAGCACCATATTGCCCACCAGAAGAACCAGAACCATATCCACTATAAGAGGAATTGCTTTCAGCAACATTAACATGGGCGGCTGGTAATTCATCCAGAAAACGCGAGGGGAGGGAAGATTGCCAAAGGCCATGAATGCGACGGTTGGATGTGAACCAGATTTTCGCACGTTTTTTAGCTCGTGTAATACCGACATAAGCAAGTCGGCGTTCTTCTTCCAGCCCTACTTTTCCAGATTCATCTAAGGACCGCTGATGGGGAAAAAGCCCTTCCTCCCAGCCAGGTAAAAAGACAGTATCAAATTCCAGTCCCTTGGCTGAATGGAGTGTCATCAATGAAACGGCATCGCTGCTTTGATTGTCATCGCGTTCCATTACTAGAGAAATATGCTCTAAAAAGCCTTCCATGGTTTCAAATTCTTCCATGGAACGCACAAGTTCTTTCAGGTTATCCAGGCGACCTGGCGCATCGGCTGACCGATCATTTTGCCACATTTCTGTATAGCCCGATTCATCAAGAATCATTTCAGCCAGCTCTGTGTGGGAAAGGTGATCAAGTTCGCCTTTCCAGCGCGTAAAACTTTCCATAAGGGTTGATAATGTTTTACGCTGTTTGGGTTTAAGCTCTTCTGTTTGAACAAGTTCCATAACAGCTTGTATCATCGGAATTGTGCGGGCGCGTGCGGTTTCGTGGATAAGGCGAATTGTTGCCTCACCCAAGCCGCGCTTTGGTTTGTTAACAATACGTTCAAATGCCAAATCATCTGAAGGTTGTACCGTTGCGCGAAAATAAGCAAGGGCATCGCGAATTTCCATGCGTTCATAAAAGCGCGGACCACCAATGACACGGTAATTAATGCCTGTTTCAATGAACCTTTCTTCAAGCTCGCGAAACTGAAAGGAGGCGCGCACCAAAATGGCCATATCGTTGAGTCTGGCTTTTTTATTTTGCAAACTTTCAATATCATCGGTTATAGCGCGCGCTTCTTCCTTGGAATCCCAAATGGATGCTACAACGACTTTTTCTTCATCAATTGAATGGGCATCGGTAAAAAGCGTTTTTCCCAATCGGTCTTCATTATGGCTAATAAGGTGGGAGGCTGCTGCTAATATGTGGCTTGTGGAGCGATAATTACGTTCCAGGCGGATAACTTTTGCGCCTGGAAAATCTTTCTCAAAGCGTAAAATATTATCAACTTCAGCACCGCGCCATCCATAAATAGACTGGTCATCGTCACCAACACAGCACATATTTGCACGTTGCTCATGAACACTCTGCTCATTTGTACTGGGGCGCTGAGCTAAAAGGCGAAGCCACATATATTGTGAAATATTCGTATCTTGATATTCATCGACCAGAATAAAGCGAAAGCGTCTTTGATAATTTTCAAGGACATCGGCATTTTCTTTGAAAAGCCTTAGACACTCCATCAAAATATCGCCAAAATCAACGGCATTTAGAAGTTTCAGACGTTCTTGATAGGCTTGATAAAGGGCTTGGCCTTTACCATTGGCAAAGGCGTAGGCGTTACCTTGTGATAGGTTTTCAGGGGTTATGGCTTTGTTTTTCCAGCTATCCATGAGGGTTGCAAATTGACGGGCAGGCCAGCGTTTTGTGTCTATGCCTTCAGCATCAAGTAGTTGTTTGATAAGGCGTATTTGGTCATCTGTGTCAAGGATTGTAAAATTAGATTGTAATCCAACCAGTTCAGCGTGGCGCCTTAAAATTTTAACACAAATAGCATGAAAAGTACCAAGCCAGGGCATCCCTTCTACGCCTTGTCCAATCATGGCGGCGATGCGTTCTTTCATTTCACGCGCGGCCTTATTGGTGAATGTTACCGCAAGAATTTCTTGGGCTGAGGCGCGCCTTGTTGCCAATATATGGCCGATACGTGTTGTTAAAACCCGTGTTTTACCCGTACCGGCACCGGCCAGAACAAGAACAGGCCCATCCAGGCTTTCCACGGCTTCTTTTTGTTCCTGATTAAGGCTTTCGAGATAAGAAAAATTAGTTTCAGGTAGGCGGGCTGCCATGGCCCTTTCAGTAATGCTTAAAGGGGCTGCTTTAGAAAACTCTTCCTGTTCGAAAACATAATCAATATCAGGGTTATCTTCATTCGTTGGATTATTTTCATGAAAGGGAGGGCTTGTAAATGCATCTTCATGCACCCCTTCGCCGTCATGAAAGGGTATGTCTTCCCAACCCTCTGGTTTATGGGTGTGTGAAGTATCGATTGTGCTTTCTGCGCCACTTTCTGGCGCAATATTTACGTCATTTTTTTGCGTTTTGGGTGGGCGGTTCATTCTTTATCCGAATCTGTTTTTCAAGGCATCACTATAGCAAAAGATAAGGCGTTAATAGGTTGGGCGGTCTTTTTCTTTTAAAAGATTTTGCCATTTTATTGTAGGGATTGCGATGGAAGCGCGGGCCGGTAAAATGCCCACTATAATGGCGGCAAGGGCCGGGCCGTCTTTTCCGATCAAAAAAACGGGTCCACCAGACCCGCCGAAATTTGTATCGCACTTTGTCAACCAAAGAAGAATATTATTTTGCAGGATTTCACATTTTTTATGAATAGAGGGGCGGTGCGGTCTGTCTCTTGTATACATGACATGGGAATAAAATTTATGCGGTTTACCCCTAAAAAGGGGAAGAGGTTTGACGGGCAAACTTTTTTCCAGTGTGACAAGGGCAATGTCTTTTGTAAAATCGCTTAAACGTGCCGGCGATTGCCCATTATAGCTTGGCAAAAAATCAATTCTTAACGCTTTGGCATGTGCTTTGAAGTCGTTTCCGTTCTTTCCGGCAACGAAATGGATGATATTTAGTGGGTATGGTTTTTTGCTGCGTGGATTAAAAAGACAGTGAGCAGCCGTTATAACCTTATTAGGGGCGATTAAGGTGCCTGTACACAAACTTTTATTTTTAAATCCGGCAATATTAATGCGTCCGACTGCATTATAAGGGCTTTGAGGTGAAAGTTCCAAAATCTTTCTATCGTCTTGACCGATTATCCCTTTAATTGGATTTTTTGCTTGTAATTGCGCGGGCAAAAACAGGAGGATACAAAGAAGAAAGACCCGGTTAATCATCATTTATGTTCTTCTTCACTAACGCGGATGAGGGCGGAATTGAAGTGTTTTAAAATATCAAGATGCGTCACATGCCCAATAATTTTTGTTGCATCCTTGCTATCAACAACGACAAGGGTCGTTTCTCCACTTGTATCAAAAGCGCGCAGAGCTGTTTCCAGCGTATCTGTTGGGCGTAAATAAGCCGCACCACTTGCGGGATCAAAAGTTTCATTATCGAGAAAAGTCATTTTTTCAAGCGGTCTGATAACATCGTTCACCCGCCCATTTTTAATTAGAAATTTGTGAGGTCCATCTTGAATAAAAAGACCGCGTCTTTCCAATTGCCAGTGAAAGAAGGAGCGGCCATGCAGGGCCTGTGTTATACCATGGGAAATGGCAATTGTTACGAGCAGCGCTATGGTAAGAGTATAACCGCTTGTAAGCTCAAAGACGATCAGTACCGTTGAAATAGGCGCGCCAATGACACTGGAGGCAACAGCCCCCATGCCCAAAATTGCGTAAACTCCACCAGAAGAAGCAAGATCAGGGGAAATATTTGCAGCAATCAGACCAAAGGCGCCCCCACTCATTGCGCCTAAATAAAGGGCTGGAGAAAAGACGCCCCCCCCAAAACGTGAAGCAAAGGTGATTGCCGTTGCTATCATTTTGAAAATGAGTAAAGTTAAAAGGGTTGTAAGGGATAAATGGCCGTGAAGCGCCAAGTTAGTTGCTTCATATCCCACGCCTAGAATTTCTGGAAAAAAGACGCCAATGGCACCAATAATAAAGCCTCCTAAAACTGGGCGCAACCATAAGGGCATTGTGATATTGCGGGCAATCCAGTCTGATGCGATAAGTGAGGTTTGCAATGTAATGGCCACTAAAGCTGCAATAATGCCTAAAATGGCAAAGGCTGGAAATTCCCAATAAGAAGTAATTTGATAGTCTGGAATAATGAAGGCTGCCGCTTCTCCAAAATAAAGGCGAGAAATGATTGCGCCGGAAACAGAAGCAATAACGATTGGCACGAAAGCGCTGGCAGCATAGTGGCCTAATATAACTTCATGAGCAAATAAAACACCGGCAATGGGCGCGTTAAAAGAGGCAGAAACAGCAGATGCCACACCACAAGCAAGCAGAATTCGTTTCGAGCGACCAATTAATCCCAATTTTTCAGCAAAATAACTGGAAAGCGCAGCCCCTAAATGAACCACAGGCCCTTCTCGCCCCGCGCTGGCGCCAAATCCAAGTGAAATAGCAGAAATAAAAGCACTGTAAATACTGGGTGAAATGGGGATGCTGTTGCCGGTTAACGCGCGGGCTTCAATGGCATCGGCTACACCATAGGCACGTCTTGACGGCATGAGTTTTTCAAGCATGATACCAACAATCAAACCACCGAAGGCTGGTGCAAGGAAAATCACCCACCAAGGCTGGTTTCTGGCTGCTGTTGCAACAAATTCGCTCATATCCAGCAACCAGATAATTTGAAAAAGGCTTAGTAATTCACGAAATAAAACAGTTGTAAGCCCAACAATGGCGCCCGATAAAAGGCCTACCAACCACAAAGCCGGTTGGCGCGTTGTTAAAAAATAGGTGAAATTAGGGCCGATCCAATTGGATTTTATTGTCTTTAAACCATTTAGAAAAAAACGCCATATCACATCATTGCGTTTTTTAGGAGGAAGGTTCTGAAAAGAATCTTTGGTCATCAGGTTGGGCCATGGCCCATTTTCTATGGGCTGTTAATTGGAATTATTCAGCTTATTGCCTTAACGTAGAATCGCAGGAATTTATCTTTTTTACAAGGCTCTTACATATGAATTTTGAATAAAGATACGTGTGGCGCATAGCTTTCACTGTGAATTTCTTATATTTAAAATGTTTTCGATTAGTATGTTTTGTAAAGAATTTTCATATTTATAATTCAAATTTTTATGACGTTATTATTCATATTTTAACTTCAATAAGCTATCCATGGAATTGGAGAGAATATTGATGGAACTTTAGATTAGATAATAATCCTCAGGTCAAAGGCCTGCATATTTGTAGCGAGTAGATAAATGGACATCGATAAGCTTATTGAATTGCTTCCCCTCCAGTTCAGAAAATATCTTGATTGTGCTTTGCAGCCTATTATCGAGACCAATGGTTCATCGATTTTGGGGTATGAATGCCTTTTAAGAGGGCATGATTTAGTGAAATGCAGAACGCCCTTAAGCGTTTTTAAAAAAGCTAAAGAATTTGATCTTTTACTTGAATTGGAATTGCTTGTGCGGCGCAATGCCATTGAAAAATTTTCAAAGCTGAATGGCACGCATGAAATGGTTCTTTTTTTCAATTTTCATTGTGGCCTGCTTCCAGAAACGGACCTTTTGTTAAGTTGCACAGAAGAATTATTAGTTCAGTATGATTTGTCACCGGCTAATATTTGTTTTGAAATACCTGAATATGATTCCAGAGTAGGTGAAGCTCTTTTCTTCGAGAGTTTGCAAAAAGTGCGACAAGCGGGTTATTCAATCGCGCTTGATGATTTTGGTGCAGGTTTTTCTCAGATAAAAGCGCTATATGACCTTCCTGTTGATTATATCAAAATTGATAGGTTTTTAGTTTCTGACATCAATAACGATTCCAAAAAACGTTTGATGATGACATCACTTATTGATTTGGCCCATGTTCTTGGTATTCGTGTTATTGCAAAAGGCGTTGAAAAAAAAGAAGAATATTTTACGTGCTGTCGTTTGGGGTGTGACTTAGGACAAGGTTTTTTAATTGCTCACCCGGAAACATCTCTTAGGGCAATTAGCTCTTTGGATTTTAAGTGGAATGAGGAAGGGGAAACAAAAAGAAATGGTGGTAATGATTTCTTGCGCGATCTTGTTATTCAGGAAGTTATTGAATTAACAGCCATACCTGAGCGAGCGCTGATGAAAGATGTTCTGGATATTTTTAAAGGAAGTCATCAACGCATTATTCCAGTTATTAACTCTCTTGGCAAACCCTTGGGGCTTATTCATGAAAGCGCTGTTATCTCTTATCTTTATATGCCTTTTGGGCAAGATCTTCTGGCCAATAAAACCCATAAAAACCGCTTGCGTGATTTTATGAAAAATTGCCCATCGCGTGATATTAACGCGCCGATTGAGCGTATAATCGATTTGAAAAGCGACACATTGAGCGATGGCCTGATTGTTACGAAAAATGGTCGATATTATGGTGTTTTAAGACCGACTTCGCTTGTTAAAATTTCAAATGAAATGCGCGTGCAAGCAGCCGAAGATAAAAACCCTCTTACCAAATTACCTGGTAATTTGGCTATTTCTAATTATGTGGAAGAAGAACGCCAACAGTCACACTGTTGCAGGCATTTGTGTTATCTTGACTTTGATTTTTTTAAACCCTTTAATGATACATATGGTTTTCGCCTGGGTGATAGAGCCATTCAAATGTTTTCAGAAATTCTACGCCGTCACCTTACAATCGATAATGCTTTTTTAGGGCATGTCGGTGGTGATGATTTTTTTGTTGGTCTTTCTGGTTATGGGCATGGCCGTGTTTTCCATATTATGGAAAAAATCAGAACAGATTTTAGTAATGAAGTTGAAAGTTTATACGATGCCAATCACCGCCAACAAGGCTATATTGTCGGTGAAGACCGTTCTGGCACTATACAGAAATTCCCGTTATTGACGTGTTCAATCGCTATTATTGAGTTGTCGGAAGGATATAAGGCGCAATCAAATGAGCAAATCAGCCAGATTATTGCGGCTGCCAAACATGCGGCTAAAATTTCTGAAAGTGGGTTTTCCTGTCAAAAACTGATTGATGAAAATGAAGTTCCTCTAATTCGATCTGTTGATCTTGATAAATTAGCTGGATAAATAATCTGGTAATATATAGCGTAAGCCTTTTAAAATGAGT
>CALHLB010000120.1 GCA_938034375.1 uncultured Alphaproteobacteria bacterium
GCCACTATCTCGCTCGTTTCCATAGAAAAACATTCTGCTATTCCAAAGCAATACATATGGTGCAAGCTACACTTATCGTCTTCTTTACCGATAACTGGAGTGATTATCTATTTTAATGTACCAATGCCAAATTTCTACCATGGGGTAGCTTTTGAAAAAACCTTTCTTATTTTTACAAAACTTGACAAATAAAGCCTAACTCACTTATTCGAATGACTAAATAACACTTAAAATTAAGAGGGCCTTACCCTGAAAAATATTTTAATCACTGGTACGGCTGGTTTTATAGGATTTCATCTTGCCAAACTTCTTTTAAAACATGGGTTTCATGTTATTGGCTATGATGGCATGACGGACTATTATGATGTCGCCTTAAAAAGGCGTCGCCACCAAATCCTTTTACAATCAGAAAAATTTAAAGCCTATGAGGGTATGCTGGAAGATCAAGCGCTTCTTGCCGATGTTTTTTTTAAACATAAACCCGACTATGTTATTCATCTAGCCGGACAGGCAGGTGTGCGCTATAGCCTTGAAAATCCACGTTCTTACATAGATTCCAATCTCGTTGGTACTTTTAATGTTCTTGATCTTGCCAAAGATCATGATGTCGAACACTTTCTAATGGCTTCCACCAGTTCTGTTTATGGAGCCAATGAAACTGTACCATTTTGTGAACACCATAAGGCTGATCATCCCCTCACCATTTATGCTGCAACAAAAAAAGCTAGCGAAGCAATGGTTCATTCCTATGCCCATTTGCATAAAATGCCTTCAACCATGTTCCGATTTTTCACCGTTTATGGCCCTTGGGGTAGACCGGATATGGCTCTTTTTAAATTCGTGAAAAATATATTAAACGGTAAGCCAATCGATATTTATAATAATGGTGATATGATGCGTGATTTCACCTTTATTGACAATTTAGTAAAAGCTATCCACCTTTTAATGGATCAATTCCCTTATGAGATTGAGGATAAATTACGATCTGAAAAGGTAGATAGCCTGTCTCCTGTTGCGCCTTTTCGTATTGTTAATATTGGAAATAGTAAACCGGTTAAACTTCTCGATTTTATTGAAGAAATTGAAGATCAGTTGAAAATTAAGGCCATCCGTAACTATATGCCAATGCAAAAAGGCGATGTGCCGCAAACTTATGCCGATTGCAGTGTGCTAAAAGAACTTGTAGGAGATGTTCCCCAAACGCCCATCAAAGATGGTATTGGCGCATTTATAGAATGGTACCGAGATTATTATCAGGTATAATCAATCATTACCTAAGGGATTATTGAATGACAATACGTTTTCATAAAGGCGATTTGCCAAATCTTCACAATTATAAAGGCGATGTTGCCATTGATACAGAAGCCATGGGGCTGCAAACGCACCGTGACCGTTTGTGTGTTGTGCAGCTTTCTCCAGGGGATGGTACGGCAGATGTTGTGCAAATTGCAAAAGATCAAAAAGAAGCCCCCAATATCTGCGCGCTTCTTGAAGATCCTGCTAAAGTAAAAATCTTTCATTTTGCCCGTTTTGATATTGCCCTTCTTATGCATACGTTCAATGTGGTTACCACACCCGTCTTTTGCACTAAAATCGCCTCAAAACTCACACGCACCTATACAGACAGGCATGGTTTAAAAAACTTAACTAATGAGCTGCTTAATATTACTATTTCAAAAAATGAGCAAAGTTCTGATTGGGGAGCAGAAACGCTTAGCGAAGAGCAATTAAATTATGCCGCCTCCGATGTTTTGTATTTACACGAAATGCGTGATATATTAAAAACAAGATTAAATCGTGAAGATAGGACTGACTTGGCTTCTGCCTGTTTTGATTTTCTGCCGATGCGTGCTAAACTAGATATTGCAGGCTGGGCTGATAGCGATATTTTTTCTCATTCATGATCTTCTAATCTTCCAGATTACACATATTTCAAGCATATCAACCAAAAATGCCGCTTTTATGATATTTGGAAAAAAGACACAGTTTTGTGTTATATTCTGCACTATTGACCGATGATTAAGGAAAATTGAGTTTTCATGAACGCCCATGATTTGCAAATTAGGACATCTGGAACCAAGATGACAAAGGGTCATAATCATGAAGAAAAGATTTTTGTTCCTGGAAATTTCGATAATCACACTCAAAAAAATGCATTGCAAAATCAAGTGCCACAAACAGATTTAAGTCAACAGAAATTCAAAGCGGCTGAGAAATACTCAAAACGCGTTCACCATATTAAAAAAAGCCTGCCCCTCATTGGGGGGTTGTTTATTGTTATATTCATCGCCTATGCCGTTACAACACAAATATTAACGACACCAATTGGCATTGCTGCTATTGACCTGACAAATGGGCAGGTTGTGATGGATCGCCCTTCCCTTAGTGGCTTTACATCCAGTAACTCTGAATACAATATCGTGGCAGAAAAGGCGTTCCAAGATCTTGAAGACCCCAAAAATGTAGCATTAGAGAAAATAGCAGCAACTCTTGCGCTTAAAGATGGCAATATCGTTTCCATTGAATCAAATAATGGGTATTTTAATGTCGAAAAAGAAAAATTACGTTTGGATAAAGGTATTTCAATACATACCAGTAAAGGCCACAAAGGAACCCTTGAACGTGCAAATATTGACATTAAAACGGGTATTTTGACCAGCAAAGGTTCGGTTAAAATGGAATCGGAAATCGGAAATATTGCAGCCGAAAGCCTTCTTATTCGCGATAATGGTACTTATATGCTATTTGAAGACAGGGTGAAGATGACTATTATTCCAAAGAAGGTGCGCCCTCATTCCGCATCGTAATTCATTATTACTCAAGGAAAAGCAAAATGACGCGGTTCTTTAACTCTCAGTGTCTAATCTTTATTGTTATTTCGACCTTTTTCTTATCAGTTCAAAGCGCCTATTCACAGGCAACTGGGGATGCATTTAGCGGATTTCGGACATCGAATAACAGCCCTATACACATTGAGGCTGATAGTCTTGAAGTGCGTGACACTGAGAAGATGGCCATTTTCAAGGGAAATGTTGATGTCAAGCAAGGGGAAACAACCATGCGTTCTGCCCGTCTCAATGTTTTTTATGACGGGAGCGTTACACCGGGGAGCGCTACGAGTACCGGGTCAACACAAGGCATCAAACGTATTGAAGCGCAAGGCAGAGTTATTGTGCGTTCCGGCCAGAATGAAGCAACAGGAGACAAAGCCGTTTTCAATATGAAAACGCAAATTGTTGTTCTTTCTGGAAACGTTATTTTAACCCAGTGCGATAATATTATTCGTGGTAAAACACTTACTGTAAACCTTGAAACAGGACAGGCAAATCTTGCAAGTAGCGGGCGCGTTCAAGCTCTTTTCAGCCAGGATAAAGCCAGCGATAATGAAAATGATTGCCAATAAAAGTGAAAATGATTTTAAAAATTTCTAGTCTTTTTACACTAAGTCGTTAGATAAACCCTATGAACAGCGCTCTAAAACAGGATAAAGATCTCAAAATGCCCACCAGATCCTTGCGCGATAAAACGGGGCGTGGCTGGCTTATCGCGAAAAATTTAAAGAAAAGCTATAATGGCCGCACTGTTGTGAATGGCGCCAGCCTTGCAATCGGACGCGGAGAGGCTGTTGGTCTTCTAGGCCCTAATGGTGCTGGTAAAACAACGTCATTTTATATGATTACTGGCCTTGTTAAGGCTGATGAAGGTCGTATCTTTCTAGATGGACATAATATTTCTTCTCTACCTATGTATCGCAGAGCCCGTTTAGGTATTGGCTATTTACCACAGGAAGCTTCCATTTTTCGGGGTTTAAGTGTTGAGAATAATATTCGCGCCGTTTTGGAAGTCATTGAGCCTGATAAGAAACGCCGCGAAAATGACCTTGATAATCTTTTATCTGAATTTGGTATTGAGCATTTGCGGAAATCCCCCTCAATTGCCTTATCTGGTGGGGAAAGACGGCGCCTGGAAATTGCCAGAACTTTGGCAAGTCGTCCCAATTTCGTTCTTTTGGATGAACCCTTTGCCGGCATTGATCCAATTGCCGTTGGCGATATTCAAATACTCGTTAAACATTTGAAAAAGCGTGGTATTGGCGTTCTTATTACAGACCATAATGTGCGTGAAACGCTTGGCGTTATTGACCGCGCTTATATTATTCATTCTGGACAGGTTCTTGTGCAGGGAACACCAAAAATGATTATCGAAAATGAAGAAGTAAAACGCCTTTATCTTGGCAGTGAGTTTACGCTTTAATAAGTCTTTGGCGAATTATTATCATCTCTTTTAAGGTTTAACCTTTGCATATCATGCCATTTATGCAATTATTGGGCCAATTGATTTAAGTTTATTGGAACAAACTCTATGGCTTTAACGCCACGCCTGGAATTTAGACAAACGCAGTCGCTTGTTATGACCCCGCAGCTTATGCAGGCCATCAAGCTTTTACAAATGTCGCATATTGATCTTGGCACTTTTGTTGAAAATGAACTTGAAAAAAACCCTCTTCTACAACGTGCAGAAGAAACATTTGATCAAAGCAGTACAGACCTTCAATTTGAAAGTGATTTTCCATCCAATTCAATGAACGACCATAGTGAAGACTGGGTCAATAGGGCCGTTGATGGCAGCTTGGAAACAAATCCGCAGGATATCGCCAAAAACTTTGATACTGATGCAGAAAATATATTTCCTGAAGATGCCGGACAAGCAGGAATAGAAGCGAGTGGCATAACTGGTCGTGATACCTCTCCGCAAACAGGCCAGTCAATTGATCAAAAATTGGGAAATTCCAGTTCTCATTTCGATGGAGACTATAATATTGAAGCTTTTGTCAGTGAAAAAGTGAGCCTTCAAGATCATTTAACCCGTGAATTTGGTCTGCTTACACAGGATAAAACAAAGCTTTTTATTGCTCAAAACCTTATCGATAATATTGATAAAGGCGGGTATATACGCCTTGATATTTCTGAATTGGCAGAAGATTTACAAGCCTCTTATGAGCAAATCGAAGAAGTTCTTTTTCTTTTGCAAAGCCTTGAGCCTTCAGGTATTTGCGCCAGAAACCTGAATGAATGCCTTGCCTTGCAGCTTAAAGAAAAAAACCGTTATGACCCGGCCATCGCTGCTTTACTTGATAATCTTGATCTATTGGTTAAACACGATTTCACGTCCCTCAAAAATCTCTGTGGTGTTGAGGATACGGATCTTTTCGACATGATTGAAGAAGTCAAGTCTCTCGATCCAAAACCAGGTGAAGCTTATGAAACCAATTTAAGTGAGCCTGTCGTTCCTGATGTATTTATAACATCATTACCTGATGGAAATTGGGCAATTGAGCTGAATTTTGAAACCCTGCCAAAAGTACTGGTTGACCAGAACTATTATGCCCATGTCATTAAAACAGTTGATGATGAGACACAAAAAACCTTCCTTACCGATTGCCTACAAACGGCAAACTGGCTGATTAAAAGCCTTGATCAGCGTGCCAAAACAATTTTGAAAGTTACAACTGAAATCGTTCGCCAACAGGATGCTTTTTTTACTCACGGCATCAACCATCTACGCCCCCTAAACTTAAAAACAGTTGCAGATGCAATTGATATGCACGAATCAACGGTTAGCCGAGTGACATCCAATAAATATGTTATGACACCGCGTGGCCTTTTTGAATTAAAATATTTCTTCACATCGGCAATTTCTTCATCTGAAGGGGGGCAAGCCCATTCAGCAGAGGCTGTTCGCCATCGCATACGTAGCTTGATTGATAATGAAGATCCTAAAAAAATTCTCTCAGATGATGCGCTCGTCAAACTTTTAAAAGAGACAGGTATCGATATTGCCAGACGTACAGTAGCGAAATATCGTGAGGCTATGCATATTTCTTCTTCCGTTCAACGTAGAAGGGAAAAAAAGGCCTTGCTTAAAAAATAAATTCCTCTTTGCCTTCACAAAAACTAATTAAGACCACAATTGAATTTAATAAAATACTATTCATTTCCTGCAAATGTTGTCATCTTTTTTTCAAAAAAGCTGACGTTCGCAAAGAAAGTGTCTAAACTACTATTT
This sequence comes from uncultured Alphaproteobacteria bacterium, assembly GCA_938034375.1. GTDB lineage: Bacteria > Pseudomonadota > Alphaproteobacteria > Rhizobiales > JACESI01 > JACESI01. The sequence goes on from CALHLB010000120.1 coordinate 6,067, forward strand.
GTAACGCTTTATATCATACTAAAAGCGTTACAGATGTTAATGCTAAATTGGAGGCGACATGACTTTACGTGTTTCAGGCAAAAATATTGACGTTGGCGAAGCTTTAAGAAATCATATAGGCGACCAGATAGATGCTGCAGTTTCAAAATATTTTGACGGAGGATATACAGGCCACGTCATCGTTGAGAAAGAAGCCTCAAACTTTAAGACTGAATGCAAAATTCACCTTGATACAGGCATTGACCTTGTATCCAATGGGATAGCATCAGACGCCCACCCTTCTTTCGATTTAGCGGCAGAACGAATTGAAAAACGGTTGCGCCGTTATAAACGCAGGCTTAAAGACCACCGCGCTTCCGGGAATGCAAAAATGCACATGGCCCCTGCTTATGTTTTAGCAGGCCCAACCGATGAAGAAGAAGAACAGGCAGGTTCTGCTCCGGCAATCATCGCAGAAAACGAAACAACAATCCGAACCATGACAGTTTCAACAGCTGTTATGGCTATGGACTTATCCAATCAAGATGTATATGTATTCCGAAACCCAGATAATGGTGAAATCAATGTTCTTCACAAACGTGATGATGGTAATATTGGTTGGATTGATCCATCGCAAAACTAAAGCAGTTTGACCATAAATATTTTTATGGAATAAGCGCATAATAAAATAATTTAGCGCGTATCGTGAAATTATCTACGATATGCGCTAAACCGTTAAAAATAATCGTCATTTTTACTTTCGTGCTATGGCGATGTTTAAGGATAGACATATGGATCTAACTGACCTTCTTCAAGAAGACCATATTTTGGCTGATTTAAAAGTAACTGGCAAGAAACAAGCTATACAAGCCATTTCTGCTAAAGCTTCAGAAATTACAGGCCTTAATGAAAGAGAAATCTTTGACATATTGTTGCAACGTGAGCGTTTGGGTTCAACGGGTGTGGGTTCTGGTATCGCCATACCTCATGGTAAGCTCTCTAACCTTCAAAAGATTGTTGGTGTTTTTTGCCGTCTTGAAAAACCTATTGATTTTGATTCGCTCGATGATGAACCTGTTGATCTTATTTTTTTGCTGCTTGCCCCAGAGGGTGCCGGCGCCGACCACTTAAAAGCTCTTGCTAAAATTGCCCGCATTTTAAGAAATAAAACAATTGTCAATAAAATCCGCGCAACATCATCAGCAGAAGCCCTTTATTCTCTTCTTATTTCTCCAATAGACCAAGTTGCAGCCTAAGGGTTATTATTGGCGAAGAATTAAGTATCTACGCTAATTTTCTTTAGTGCAAGCTCACCATTTCTAAATCGTTTTCATCAGCATTTGCTTCTGCTACAGAACGGTCATCAGAAATCATTAAAGGTTCACCATCTGCACCTAAAAGCGCATAAAGAGTATAGGGCATATCTTCTGGTAAAACACCAGGATAAAGCATTTCAAAGTCCTTAGCCGAAAGCTCTCTTATATAAGCGAAATTTTCTTCTCCTATATGACGCAGTTCTTCCTCAGTTATGCGGCCTGTCGAAGTCCGTTCAAAAAAGTCGATCATATTCATATCTCCTTTGAGCCAAAACATACACGTCCAAAGTCGGTGTCTGGGCGAATCAAATGGTATCAGATTCAAAAGCAAACGCGACATTGATAATTCTAGTTTGCCCGTGAAATCTTAATCTTTCTTATCTTTCTATCAGGTTGTGTTTTTTTTAAGTTGATGGATAATAAACCATTTTCTAAATGTGCTTTATCAACTTCAATACCATCGGCTAACACAAAGTTTCTTAAAAACTGTCTGCCTGCAATGCCTCGATGTAAAAAGTCGCGCCCTGCTTCTTCTTTTTGCTTACCTTTAACAATAAGATGATTTTCATCAACTATAATTTCCAGATCTTCTTGTGAAAATCCAGCAACAGCTAGAATTATTCGAATAAAAACTACATTATCTTCTTGAAGTCTTTCAATATTATAAGGTGGATACCCCTCATTCGTACTTTTGGATATTTGATCCAATAAACGCTCTACTTCATCAAAACCAAGTAAGAGCGGATTTGATAAAAATGGTCCGCGCGGTGGGGAAGAACGTGTCATAGCTTACCTTTTTAAAGCCCTTAATAAGCAGCCTTTTTATGATCCCTTTTGGGCCTCAAACGTACAAATGGTTCTTAACTGTTAATCTTTCAAGAATATTTTCTAAGAATCAGCTATGATTGATTAAAATGTAAGGAAGATAATTATGACAAATGAACTTAAATTTAAATGTAGCGATTGCGGGAGTGAAGATTTTGTTCACGCCAATAGTCCGAATATTGACAAGAATATGGTCTTTTGCGGGGGGTGCAAAAAACAAATTGGTACTTTGGAGGATATAAAAAAAGCCACGGCAGCAGCGCAAGCTATTAAACTTCATAAATTGCGCGCCCAAATTTTTAGTAATTAAGGAACAGGCAAGTCCTAATACTGATAGCCAGGTGGTGGCGTATCATTTGTTTTTTCCTTTGATTTACAAAGGTCGGCAATAACACAGCGTTCACATTCCGGTTTGCGAGCCTTGCATATATAGCGACCATGTAGAATAAGCCAATGATGAGCATGATATTTAATATCATCAGGAATGATGCGTTCAAAAGCAAGCTCTACATCCAGAGGGGTTTTTCCTGGTGCCAGTTTTATACGATTACCAATTCTGAATAAGTGTGTATCAACCGCAATTGTTAATTGACCAAAAGCCATATTTAAGACGACATTAGCGGTTTTTCGGCCAACCCCTGGCAAGCTTTCCAAAATATCCCGATCTGCCGGAACACTGCTGTTATAATCAGCAATTAACCGTTCAGATAAAGCAATAACGTTTTTTGCTTTTGCTTTATAAAGACCAATTGTCTTTATATATTCCCTTACTTTATCTTCTCCCAATGCTACCATTTTTTCTGGCGTATCGGCGATTTTAAACAGGTCCTTTGTTGCTTTATTAACGCCAACATCTGTTGCCTGTGCAGACAAAACAACTGCAACAAGAAGCGTGTACTCATTAACATGATCAAGCTCCCCTTTCGGTTCGGGGTTCTGCTTTTCAAACCGCTTAAAAATATGGCGTACTTCCTGCTCATTATACACTCTTCTTGGCAAACGCTTTTTACGTGCAGGTTGCGCCTTCTTTTTTAACAAGGACTTTGCATTTTTCATTTCACACCTATTGTTAAAAATTTCAGGGTATTTTTCCTAAAATCGCTTATACTCAAAAAGCAAAAACTATTTCAATTATGGTTTATGAGAGATGAGTTTAAACGAAAACCTTGTTCACCCTAAAAATACAGTTATGGAAGATATTTTTTCTGCCACATTAACGCCTTATCGCTCGCTTTCACAAAGGGGTTTTATTGTTTTAATGGTTTTATTTGGTGGAACCTGTTTTTTAATGGGTATTTTTTATATTATTATTGGTGCTTGGCCTGTTTTAATTTTTCTTGGGTTTGATGTCCTATTCATATATCTGGCCCTTAAAATAAATTATAAATCAGGCAAAGTGCATGAAGAAATTATTTTACGGGCCGATTCCCTTATAATCAGACGGTTTTCAATGCATGGTGCGTGCCAAGAGTATCAACTTAACCCTTTTTGGACCAAACTTCATATAGACCGTGATGATGAACAATTGGCAACAAAAATAATGGTTTTGCATAAGAATAAGGATCCCCTTCTTCTAGGCCATTTTTTAAATCCAGATGATAAAACTAGTTTCGCGCAAGCTTTTCAGAAAGCCTTTAATAAAGCAAAAAATGCTTGATCCTAAAATAATCGTAATTTTCATGAATTTTCAAGTTTCGGGTGGTTTTCAACTCTCATTTTTATTACCTCTATTCAACACGAGGTGACACTATGAATGCTATAAAACCCCTAACCCACGAAATGAAGGATTATGCGCTTGTTTCAAGCGCCCTTGAATATTTAACACATAATGCAGTTAAGCAACCAGACCTTAATAATCTAGCACATGTATTAGGACAAAATCCCTATGAACTGCAAAAACTCTTTAAACGTTGGGCAGGTATTTCTCCTAAAACATTTTTACAAGCACTCACCCTCGATCATGCCAAATCAATGCTAAAGGATTCTGCCAGCATTCTGGATGCAGCTTTTGAGCTTGGATTATCAGGACCTGGTCGTCTTCATGATCTTTTTGTAACATATGAAGCCATGTCTCCAGGCGCCTATAAGCAAAAGGGGAAAGGCTTGACTTTTCAATATGGCTTTCATCCTTCCCCTTTTGGTTTGTGCCTTCTCATGATGACATCTCATGGCGTTTCAGGACTTGCCTTTTGTGATGAAGCAGAAAAACACAATGCCCTGCATGACATGATGTCTCGCTGGCCAAATGCCATTTATCAGGAAAATTCTGTAATAACAGCTCCCTTTATTGCCAGAATTTTTAAACCATCCTTATGGAATAAAGCACAACCCTTGAGGTTGGTTTTTATTGGAACAGATTTTGAAATTAGAGTCTGGGAAACGCTTCTTAAAATCCCATTTGGCAAAGCTACAACCTATGGCGATATTGCCCTTCATCTTGAAAAACCAATGGGAGCAGCAAGAGCAGTTGGGACGGCTGTTGGGAAGAATCCCATTTCCTTTGTTGTACCATGCCATCGCGTTTTAGGAAAAACTGGTAAATTATGCGGCTATCATTGGGGTTTAACACGCAAGCAAGCAATTTTAGGCTGGGAAACAGGGTTGAAATAATCCCCTGCGCCCCTCTTGTTGTAAGCCTGATAAAGATATGCATAAAATTTTGCATTTATATTATTTTAAGCCCACTGTTATAGTATGCTTAAAAAGCTTTTTCTTAATTGGGTTCAAAACGATGACTGAAAGCATCACTAACGCAGCACAAACGTCCAATACCCCCTCTATCAGTACAAATAATAGCGTCACTGCATCTCCCACTGCACAAACAGAGAATGGTGAAAATAATCAAGACAGTCAAAACATCTCTACACTTGATAGTCCTGCCGTTGTCATTCAACAGACTTTCGATGAAAGGACAAGTATTGTACGTGAATTTGAACGTTCACAAGAACGTAGATTAGAAAGAGACGATGGGTCGACCACTCCGATTGATCGTATAAGACAGCGTGAAACAGCATTGGAACGCCAATCAGAAGTTTCAGAGGAACAAAGAGGCCGCATTTTATTAGCGGCACAACAAGCAAGCGCCCAATTATCGCTACAACTTACAACAACACTTTCAAATGGTTTGGCCAATGCCCTGGAATTTTACCAAGGCTTTAACGAACGCCGTAATGGGTAATATTGCCAAGCTCATATAAATGATTATGAATCTTGACTTATTTCTTTGTTTACTCTCAGCTTTTCTTTTAAAATGATCATCATTTTAAAAGGCTTACGCTGTAAATCAATTTACCAGAAATTCTGGTTCTTGCACTTTGTCTTCTTCGACATAAATAACGATTTTCTGCTCGATGACACCATTTTTGCCAACCAAGGTTCTATGATCCTGACTTCTTAAGCTAACAACGAATTCATGCTTTCCTGGTTCAAGCTTTCCTAAATTGAAGATAGGTGTAAAAGATGTGCCAAGCCAAACATCATCTTCAAAAATATGAGCATGGCCAATGTAAGGATCTGTAATTTCTATTGTGCAAATTTCCGTAAATGTGAAATTGGAAACATCCATTTTCAAAGTCCATGATTCATTATAAAGCTTTTCAGCTTTCAGTGAAATTTCTGGTAGTTCACCATTTTTCGGAAGTTCATAGAAAATTTCCTCTGGTAGTTCATTTTTGGCAACCATGGATGAAATATAAAAGGAAGAAGAAGCAAACAATAAGGCAGTCATTGCTGGCAATATCAATTCTTTAAGCATTTTTGTGTTTCCACTTCGGAAAATGAATTTTTTGGAAATAACCAATGAAACTTAACCTGCTTCCACCACGCAGCAGAAACACAAACATGAGTGCGTATAAATTCGCATGGAACAATGGGGTTTCCCCCAAAACGATTGCAAAAAAAGTAAATGCCCCGATCAAGAACGCTGCAATAGGACGCACATAGAAACCAAATGCCAGCAAAAGCCCTGCAAGTAATTCAATCAACATCATGATAAGCGCTGCAATTGGTGTTGGAATACCAAAAAAACTCAAACCAGCATGTTCTAATATTGCTATAATGAGTGTTGGCTGTAAAAGTTTAACGCCAACGGCAAGAGCAACAAATGTAAAGCCTGCCATTAACTGAATAATTTTCCAAAATTTTTCTTCTGATAAATGGATGAGTTTATTTGTCTGAATTTTGAATAAACCATCTAACGCCAACTTTCCGCCACCGTAATACATGATAATTAGGGCTGGCGCGATGAAATGAAGAGCGTAGTACATCATAAATCTTTCACCAAACAGAAATACTGAATAGAAAGATAAAACAATAACCAGCAAAGAAACCCATCTTGAAAACAGGCCAAGGCATAAAAATAATGACAAACCAATACATAAAATAGATAACCACTGCCAATCTCCCGTTAAGAGATTAAGCTGCATATCTGGCACAAAAAGCGTTGGAGAGGACCATAATTTCACACCATGCCTTGGTAGAGCGCCCATTGCCCCTAAACCAATATTAATGGCAATACCCCACCTTAAGATCATTGGGCCGAATGACTTGGAATAAATTTTTACATTTTGAAAAATCTTATTTTCATAATTCAAAATATATTTTTCAAATAAAATTAAAGAATAAATTAAAAAATAAGAAATTAAAAATACAGAAAACAAAATATATTTATTTAAAAATAATTCTGGAGCCTCTTTTTTTGAGAGATTCACTACTTCATTATGAGTTAAAATCCATGCTTCATGTGAAAATGAATTATTTACACATAAAATCGTGATAAAAACTATTGATAACAATAATCTCATAACAAATCTCACTAATTTAAGAAAATTAATACAATAGGTAAATTTTTTTATTTCACCCTTCACAAACACGTGATAATTGTATTGATTTATTTTGTCAACCAAAAATATTTAAATAAACAATTTAT
>CALHLB010000121.1 GCA_938034375.1 uncultured Alphaproteobacteria bacterium
CCTTCCCGAGTGGTATTCGCATTGTAACGCTCGATTTCCTTGAAAGCGGCGGCGATGCTTATCCTTACCCTGTTTTTGAAGCAATTGATCCGGAATTTTACAATGAAGTCGACCTTCAGGCTTCACAGCTCCAAGAATTAATTGGTGAAGGGCAATTTAATTTCTCAAATCCTGGTGAAGAACAGGACGTTTTGGCAGAATTCAACTTTGATAATTTCAATATTGATAATGCCGGCGCGGCCTTCCCATTTGTCGATACGACCATTGACGCCGACCAACGTATTCAAAACCTGGCACGTAGAGAAGATAGCATTTTTGAGAACGAAGGCTTTGAAAGCCTTCAAGGAACATCCCTTGATGATGAAATTGAAGGGACGGATGAAGATGATATAATCTTTGGCAATGCTGGTGATGATGAACTTCTTGGCGATAATGGCAATGATAGCCTCTTTGGTGGAGAAGGCGATGACGAAATTCAAGGAGAAGACGGCAATGACGGCAATGACAGCCTCTTTGGAGGGGCTGGCAATGACGAACTGGATGGTGGTGATGGCGCCGACATTATCAACGGCGGTTTGGGTGCTGATGAACTTGATGGGCGTGATGGCAATGACACTTTATTTGCAGATACCGATGATGAAAGTGTTGATGGCGGGGACGATGAAGACACCATTGTCCTATTAGAAGCCTCAGAAGGCATAACACTTAATCTGGCAGAAGAAACCTTAATCGGCAATGACAGTGGCAATAAAGTTGATATTGACGATATTGAAAATGCGATTGGCTCCAATTTCGCCGATAAACTAGCTGGAAGCGATGCCGCAGAAAGTCTTGAAGGCGCTGGCGGTGATGATATTTTGGTTGGCACATTGGGAGATGATGTTCTTGATGGCAGCACAGGAAACGACACCGTTGATTTTTCTTCTGCACAACAACGCGTCAACATTAACCTTCGCACAGGGGACGCAACACAGCTTACCAACGAAATTGGTCAACTTACGGATGAAGGCGCGCAAGTTGATGGCCTTAATGGCTTTAGCGTTACCCCCCTTGTTACAATCGGTGAGACATATTTCTCATCAGGTGATTTGAACCCAAATATTACGGCGCGCACACAAAACGGTGAAATTTTAGATGAACAAGGCTCTTTCACGCCCGTTGGTATTCTTGATGGCCTTGGCGGCATTCGTCTAGATGACAATACAGTGCGTCTTTTTGCCAATCATGAACTTAGCAGCAATCAAGGTAATTTTTATGAATTGTCCGATGGTCAAGGCGGTACATTTGAATTGCAGGGATCACGCATTTCTTACTTTGATATAGATATTGAAACAAAAGCCATTATAGATAGCGGTCTGGCTTTTAATCAAATTGTCGGCCCTGATGGCACAATTGAACCAAATCTAGATTTTTTACCTTCTCCAACTGCTCCAGCCTTTAATAGCCCGTCAATTCCTCAACCTGGTATTGATCGTTTTTGTTCTGGCAATCTTGAAGAAGCCAATTCCTTTGGTGAAGGACGGGGCATTGTAGATAATATCTATTTTGCAGGTGAAGAAGATGGAGGCGGTTTCAACTCCGTAGGCGGTTCACAATTTGCCCTTGATATTTCAGGACGCATTTCTGAAGGCGGCAATGGCGGTACAATTTATCAATTACCTTACCTTGGTCGCGGTTCCTTTGAAAACCTAACGCAACTTGATACAGGAACAACAGATTATGTTGCTTTTATACAGACAGATGACCAGTCACCCTTTGATTTTGACCGTGACGGCGAAGATGAAGAAGCTGCTGTATATCTTTACATTGGTGAAAAATCTACAGAACCGGACGCAAATTTTCTTGAACGCAATGGATTAACAGAAGGCAAGCTATTCGTTTGGGTACCAAATGACCCTGAAATAAATAGCCCTGCTGAATTTAATGGTGCAGGATCTGCTATTACAGGGCGTTGGGTACAAGTGGATAACCGCCCACTTGAGGGAGGATTTAACGCCGATTCTTTAGAAGGCACTCCATTTAGCCCCGAACCTTCAGAAGATGGTTCAACAGGTTTTGATGAACATGGCTTCCCCACACAAGCCAACCTTATCACACAGTCTGAAACAATTGGCGCTTTCCAGTTCTCGCGTCCTGAAGATGTGGCAACAAACCCAACGAATCCAACACAGGTTGTCTTTGCTTCAACAGGTGTTGACACATTTGACGTTGATCCTGAAACAGGCAATGGCGCTGATACATTTGGAACGCTTTACACAATCGACACCAACTTTGAGGACGTTGATTTTACCGCTCTGTTCAATGGTGAAGAAATAGAAATATCATCTAATCTTGCAGTTCTTTATGATGGTGATGAAGACCCAAACCGCACTATACGCTCGCCAGATAATCTTGACTTTACGGAAGATGGCCGCATCATCGTTCAAGAAGATGAAGCAGAAGAAGACACCTTATCAGGTGATGAACTTCTATTTGGCCCTGCATCAGATGATCCAGAAGGCCCACGCCTTGCAAATCCGTTTGAAAATAGCATTTTAATCATTGACCCAATGGCTGGCCCTGAAGCCTTGTCGCGCGGTGAGGGTATTACGCGCGTTGCGACAGTTGATCGTGGCGGGGTTATTGATCCATCCGTGATTGCCCCTACGACAGCTTTTGACGAAGATTTGGTTGGCGTGCCAAACGTTTCCTTTAACGGCATACCCGATGGTGGAGAAGCCGAAACTTCCGGTATTATTGATGTGTCCTCTCTTTTTGATGAAGAAGCAGGCTCTTTGTTTATCGGCGATGTTCAATTTCATGGCATTGAAGATCAAGACGCCTTAAACCCGAATAGCCGCATTAACCGCGATGACCTAGAAGAAGGTGGGTCAATCTTCCTGCTTTCAAATGACAGTGTCGTTGGTGACGTCTCTGAGGTTATTCACCGTGATGAATTAATTTCAATCGAGAATGCAATCGGTTCTGAATTTAATGATGAAATTACGGGCAATGCGGAGGATAATGTTCTAGAAGGTCGTGGTGGTAATGATATTCTAGTTGGCTTGCAAGGAACCGATACCATTCTTGGCGGTGAAGGAAATGACACCATCGCCCTTATCGATACTGTTGATCAAGAGGAAATACTGGATGGTGGAGAAGGTGAAGACACACTTATTCTAACTTCCCTTTTAGAAGGTGTTACCGTGGACCTTGATACCGCAAATCAAGGTATCAATCTACCAGGTACACCAAGCCAAAATGGCACACTAACAGGCGCTGAAAGCGGCAATATTTCAACTTTGACCGATATTGAAAATGTTGTTGGCACAGAAAATGACGATGTAATTTTCGGTAATAATGAAAATAACACGATCAATGCCGGCGGTGGTAATGACCGCGTTCATGGCTTTGGCGGCTTAGATGCACTTGATGGCGGCCTTGGGAATGATACGCTTCTTGTAAGCGGCGTACCGCAAGGCATTACAGTTGATCTTCAAAACGGAACATCTGGTCTGGACACCATTTCAAACTTTGAAAATGTAGAAGGCAGCCAGTTTGATGATACAATAATTGGTGATGAAAATGATAATGTTCTTTCCGGCAATCAAGGAAATGACACCTTTATCAGCAATAGCGGCAATGATATCTTTAACGGAGGGGATGGATCCGATACAGCCAACTTCTCATCTTCTGGAAGTAGTATTGTCGCAGACCTTTCATCAGGCAACGCCATCATCAATGGTGCATCCATCGCTTTTACTGCAAATGGCACAGATACAGCAGAAATTGTGGCCTTTGATGCAGAAAGCCAGCAACTCTTTGTAGCAGGGGGAGCCTTTATTGATGTATTTGATGGTGAAGGCAATCTTGTAACCGCTATTCCAGTTGAAACGGAAGTCACAAGTGTTGCTGTTTCAAACGGTTTGGTTGCGGCCGCGGTACCATCTGATCCAGAAACTGAACCAGGCAATGTGCTTCTTTTCAACATTACTGATATTCGTGCAGAAGACATTCCAACACCGATAGCCACCATCACAGTTGGATCTCTGCCAGATAATTTGGCCTTTACACCAGATGGATCTCAAATCATTGTAGCGAATGAAGGAGAGGCCGATAACGGTATTGATCCTGAAGGGACAATTTCTATTATCGATGTTGCAACTGGCAATGTCTTAACTCTTGATTTCAACGCTTTTGATGCTGAAGAAAATGCCCTTATTGCTGAAGGTCTTTCCATTTTCGGCCAGGAAGATGGACTAGATGTTACCGTCTCTCAAGACCTGGAACCTGAATTCGTTGCAATTGCGCCAGATGGATCACAAGCCTTTGTAACATTGCAGGAAAACAATGCGATTGCCATTGTTAATCTTTCTGGTGAAACGCCAATAATCAGCGATATTTTACCCCTTGGCAGAAAAGACTTAAGCCTTTCAGAAAACGGCATTGATGGCGCCAATGATGGCATCATTACTATCGAACCAATCGAGAATGCTGTTGCTCTCTTCCAGCCAGATGGCATTACCAGCTTTGAATTAAACGGCCGCACGTTCTTTGCAACAGCCAATGAAGGAGATGCCCGCGATTTTGATAAAAGCAATCTTGAAAATGCTGTTCTTGACCCAACCATATTCCCGAACGCAGAAGCCCTTCAAGATGATGACACAGGTATCGGCAATCTGGAAGTATCATTAAGCACCGGCGATACAGAGGGTGATGGAGACCTTGACCAACTTGCCATTTTCGGTGGCCGTTCCTTCTCAATTCTTGATGATGAAGGAAACATGGTTTTTGAATCAGGCAACCAACTAGAAACGATTATATCAGAGCGTTTTCCCGCTTATTTTGACGATGGACGCGCCGATGATGCGGGACCAGAACCTGAATCTGTTACCTTTGGCATTGTCAATAATGAACCAATTCTCTTTGTTGGTCTGGAACGCTATGCCTCCGTGGTTGCCTTCCGCCTTGAAGAGGAAAACGGTACCATCGATGCCGAATTTGCAGGTTTCATCGGGCTACCCACACCAAACGGCTTCCCGTTTGAAGATGATAATGGCTTCGTTTCACCAGAAGGCTTGGCATTCGTATCAGCAGAAAATAGTCCATCTGGGCAAGACCTTTTAATCGTATCAGATGAGGGATCTGGCCGAACATTTGGTTTCAACCTTACTTTAGATGAAACCGCATCTATTGAACTTGTTAGCATTGAAAATCTAACCGGTTCCAATTTTGATGATGACTTGCGCGGCAACAATGAAGACAACATCATTAACGCCCTTGATGGCGATGACTTCATCGATGCTGGTGCTGGCAATGACAGGGTTAATGCAGGTGCAGGGGATGATTTCGTTCTTCTGGGTGCTGGCATTGACTTTGTTAATGGCGGGCAAGGCAATGACACAGCCTCTTTCCAAAATGCACAAAATGCCATCACGGCAACAATCACAAATCGTGGCACATTGCGTATTAATGGTGATTTTGCTTCTGATGAACTCATCAACTTTGAAAATATCCAGGCAACAGAGTTCAACGACACCTTACGAGGGAACAATAAAGCCAATACGCTTAATGGTCTTGATGGAGATGACATCCTCAACGGAAACGGAGGTAATGACCTCCTGATAGGGGGTGATGGGAACGATACCTTAAACGGTGGCAATGGCAACGACACCTTAAATGGTGGCAATGGCAATGATACCTTGTTTGGAGGAAACGGCCGCGATGTTTTAAGCGGCGGTACTGGACGTGACATCCTTCGCGGCGATAGAGGCAACGACACCCTTTCCGGCAATGTAGGAGACGATGTTTTAGATGGCGGCTCAGGTAGAGACGAGCTCATCGGCGGTAAAGGAAACGATACTCTATTCGGTGGCCGTGGAAATGACATCCTAAATGGTGGTGAAGGAAACAATGTTCTCTTTGGGGGGGCTGGGCGTGATACAGCTGTTTTCCAAGGGCGCGAGGAAGACTTCATTGTAACAGATAACCGTGTCATCAATACCATTGATGGTTCAGTTGATCTGCTTATCAGCATTGAAGAAATCGTCTTTGATGACCCAGATTTCAACATTGGTTAAAGCGCTTATCAGTAAATGACTTAAAACTGTCATCAAACCATGCTTAACACTAAGGCCAGAGTGAATTTAACACTCTGGCCTTAGCAAGAAATAATAGAGTACCGATTATGAGTTTCTGGGAAACAGAAACAAGGCTGATGAATGAAAAAGCTTTGCGCCTTTGGAAAACAGCACAAGAACTGCTCACGCCTTTATCAAAAACAATTCCCGCAGATTCGTCCTATCTAACGATAGGCTTTTTAATAATCAGTTTTCTTGTTGGCTTATGGGTTTTAAACCTAATCTTTCATCTTCTATTCCCAACCTTCAAAAACAAAAGATCTGCCAATAAGGTAAAACGCCTTAAGGCGGAAATCGAAAAATCAGGAACTCTGTCAAATGCTCTGCGCTCAGTACGCAACAGCTTTGCTTATGTAGGGTTTTTCAGCTTCTTCATTAATATTTTAATGCTTGTAAGCCCACTTTACATGCTACAGGTTTATGACCGTGTTTTGGTTTCAAGAAGCTATGACACGTTGTATTATTTAACAATTTTAGCTGTCTGCTTAATCGGTTTTAATGCCTTTCTTGAATTTATCCGTTCCCGTATTCTAGTGCGAATTGGCGCTAAACTTGATTTAAAATTAAACAGCACAGTCTTCAACGCTCTATTTAATGTAAAGCAAGGCCTCTCCTCTCATTCCACTATTGCTTTAAGTGATTTGGCATCCGTCCGTAATTTTCTGGGAAGCTCAGGCCCCAATGCCTTTTTCGATGCGCCCTGGACACCGATTTTCATTGGCCTCATTTTCATTTTTCATCCACTTCTGGGTTTCATTGCGCTTGCAGGCGCTATTTTTATTTTTGCAATCGCTATTATTTCAGAATTTGCAACACGCAAAACCTATCAAGAAGCATCCACTTATACCCGTCAGGCCATGCATTTTGCTGATGCTGCCTTGCGGAATAGAGAAGTTGTAAAAGCCATGGGCATGGTGCCGCAATTAACTCAACACTGGTTGCAAAAGAATAATGAAAGCCTTGCCCAACAAGGGCTTGCCAATGATAGGGTAGGCAGCTTAATGGCCTTAAGTAAATTTATTCGCCCCTGCCTACAAACAGCAATGCTTGGCACAGGCGCCTATCTTGTTTTACAAGAAGTTTCTTCACCCGGTATTATGATTGCCTCATCCATTATTATGGGGCGCGCTTTAGCGCCTGTTGAAAGTGCCGTGAGTCAATGGCGACAATTCATAAGCGCACGCACCTCATATAATAGACTAAAGGCAATGCTTTCATCTGTTGAAAATACGCAGAATCGAGTTTCTTTACCAAAACCAGAAGGGCAAGTGAATGTTGAAAACCTAATACTCACCCCCCCTGGTGGCCGTAAACCAACCTTGGAAAATATAAGTTTTTCACTGGAAGCTGGCAGCGTTCTTGGCATTATTGGCCCAAGTGCGGCAGGTAAATCCACCCTTGCCCGCGCCCTTGTTGGGGTTTGGCAACCAGATTCAGGACATGTTCGCCTTGATGGAGCAGACCTTTCCCAATGGATTGAGGAAGAACGCGGCCAACATATTGGATATTTACCTCAAGATATTGAACTTTTTGAAGGAACTATCGCAGAAAATATTGCCCGGTTTTTCATCCCCAATTCTGATAATATAATTAAAGCAGCAAAATTGGCCGGCGCACATGAAATGATTTTATCCCTACCAGAAGGATATGACACCCCCATTGGCCCTTCAGGGGCAGCTCTTTCAGGTGGTCAAAGACAACGCATCGGTCTTGCTCGCGCCCTTTATAATGATCCAGCCCTCATTATTTTAGATGAACCAAACGCAAGTCTTGATAGTCTTGGTGAAAAAGCACTTCTAACATCAATCAAAGACATTAAAAAACGCGGTCAAACAATCATTATTATCTCTCATCGCTCCAATATCTTAACGGCTGTTGATTTGGTTTTATGGCTTAGTAACGGCACTGTTGAAGCTTTTGGAGCAAAAGAGAAAATTCTTCCAAAGCTCGTAAGTGGTGTGCAACCAATTAAAAAAGAAGCAAAAGCCTCTGAAAAAATTAAAGAAAAAGTCGCAACCAACATCCAGAAAAATGAAATAGTCAATAAGGCAAATCAAAAGCAAGGTAAGCCAAATGTTTAAGAAAGATACCCTTGCTTTGCAACAAACCAAAGCGGCAAAAGAAAGTAGCTTCCCAAAAAGCACGTCATTAACAGCATCACAAATCCTCTTCTCTGATAATCAAAACAAAGTCGAACACCGCATTTTCAAATGGGCCTTAATTGGCCTGGTAACGATTTTACTGATTTTTGGAACACTCGTTTTTTGGGGGGCAACTGTACCTATCGCAAGCGCCGTTATATCATCAGGCCATGTAACAGTTGATACAAATAAAAAACAGATAGCCCATCTAGAAGGAGGCATCGTACAAAACCTATATGTGAGAAATGGCTCTCGCGTAAAAGCAGGGGATACTTTAATAAAGCTGGATAAAACCCGCAATCAGGCACAGCTCACAATATTAGAGAGCAATATTCAGGAAAATAGCGCGCGGTTAGCCCGCCTCAAAGCAGAAGCCCAGAGCAAAAACCTCATAACATTTCCGCAAGAATTACTAAACCTCAAGAATAAGCCCTCTATTCAAGAGCTTATCAAAAGTGAAGAAGACATCTTTAAAGCCCGACGCGCCTCTTTAAATGGCCAAACAGAAATTCTGACTAAACGTATAGAGCAACTTAAAGAAGAAGTCACAGGCCTTAAAATCCAGCTTGATGCACAAAAACGCAGTCAAACCATTATAGAAGAAGAAGTAAAAGCCCTTACCCCGCTTTTTGAGCGTGGACAGGTAAGCCTTCAGCGCATGCTGCCACTTAGGCGTGAAGCTGTTCAAATGGAAGGGTCAGTCGGTTCAGTAACAGCCAATATAGCACGCACCAAGCAAACCATCAATGAAACCGAATTACAGATCATACAACTCAAAAAAGAAGCGAGAGAGACCGTTTTATCAGAAATGACATCAGTACTTTCTGAAATAAAAGATCTTCGAGAGCAATATGCAGCAACCCATGATATTTTAAAACGAACCAGCATCGTTGCGCCCGTTAGTGGTACAATTGTAAATTTAAATATTCATTCAAAAAACGCTGTTGTAAGAGCTGGCGAAAGTCTTATGGAAATTGTACCAGATCAAGATGCCCTTTTAATTGAAGTTCAAATACAACCACAAGATATTGATAATGTTGAAATTGGTCAAACATCACAAGTACGCTTAACAGCATTCAAACAACGCACCACCCCTGTGCTAAATGGTCAAGTCTCTTACATATCCCCTGATACAATAATGAACCCGCAAACTGGCATTGCTCATTATATTGGCCGCATCATGGTAAAAAATGACGAATTAACAAGGTTAGGTAACAACAAACTCACCCCAGGCATGCCCGCCGAAATAATGATAAAAACAGGTAGCCGAACTGCAATTAATTACCTCATACAACCCATTCAAGAAAGCATGAATAGAGCATGGCGAGAGGAATAAAATAGTGAAATACGATAAAATTCATCCATGCACAATCCAGGTCATAAACTATTTTGTGTGTAAAGAACGGAATTTGATCTGACAATTTTGTTATATTTTCACAAAAGGAAACAGATTTATAACAAATTTCGAAGAAAAGATCATCAAACCCCGTTCTTTACATTTTTATACGAGGCTTTTCAGGACTTGTTGCGTTTTTGTTCCGTTCGTTGAACTCATTCTAGGCTGCCTTTCTTTCGAAAGCATGCGGTCTGTTATATCCTAACACCCAATGTCTTGTGGGCGGATTATAAAATCAATTGATATATTGAAAGATAGCAATTTCTGCTTTCCTTCTGATCTTCCAGGGTTGCTGCCACAATAATTTTGCCTTGATAGTTTTGAAGAAAGTCTCAACAGCAGCGTTATCGTAACAGTTACCTTTGCCAGACATTGATGGTTTTGCCTTTATAGCCTTCAGCGCTTTTTGATAGTCATGCGAGCAATTTTGAGAGCCACGATCCGTGTGATGGATACAGCCTTCAGGCGGTTAACTCAGTACAATCGCCATTCTCACAATGCCCTTAAGTTTCCGCCTATAGCCTATTGCTTACATCCCAGCCAATGACACGGCAGGACACGGCAGGACACGGCAGGAATGAAGATCAAGAATTACGGCCCGATACAGCCATCCGTCCTGTTTTCAGATGTAGCTTATATCCCCGCCCATTTCTGATTGGGCAAGTCTGCATGGAAGTCACTATCTAGCAGGTTAGGTGCAATATTGAAGCTGTGATTGCCGTCTGTCATCGCAGGCGACCATACCTAGGCTCAGGATTCATTAAATCCAGTATATTACGATAGCAGCGATCGTTATTGCAGCTTTAAAGATGTCGGCTCTTCGGTCATATCTTGTTGAGATGCGTCTCCAGTCTTTGATTTTGGCGAACATGTTTTCAATCTTGTGCCGCTTTTTATAGAGGGTTTTGTCATATGGTTGAGGCTCCCTTCGGTTCTTCTTTGATGGGATGCAGGGTTCTATCCCTCTGGCTTTCAAGGC
>CALHLB010000122.1 GCA_938034375.1 uncultured Alphaproteobacteria bacterium
TAAATATTTTTGGCGCGGCATACCAGATTCTGGAATAGTATTATCGAGTTGATATGGGCGCCAATTAATTTGAACTGGAAAGTTTGGCATCAATTTCAAAGCTTCTTCAAGACGCCTTTTGCCAATATAGCACCAAGGACACATGACATCAGAAACAACATCAACAATAAGAGGCTCGGTCTGCATAAAATTTTTCCATAACTTAATTTATTTGAAGCTTACAGCATAGAAACTTTTATGTCTCAATCAAGCTTTTTAAAATTTTGCTTTGTGTATCTTTTGGATCTGATTCAAAGTAACTGGTATTTACATTAATTTTAGATGGTTCACCACCTGATGAAAATTCAGTCGATGATAAAACGGCCTGAATTCGACTTATCAAGATTGAAATCGTCATGGCACTTGTATTAGGACAGGCTAATACGAACTTTCCCTCACCGAAATAAGTTGCAATATCTTCTGAACGAATGAGAGAGCCAATCATTTGTCCAATTTGTCTTAAAATTTTAGCCCGTCTTTTGCTATCGGCTTCTTTGTTTGTTTGAAAAGACACGTCAATTGTCATCAGACCAAAGGCAATTGGCGTATTCCAGGCCTGGCTTTGCGCGATTAAACGATCAAGATGAGCTTCAAAGAAGCGTTTCGCAGGTAAGCTGGTCTTACTGTCTGTTATTTTTTCAAATACAGGATCCTTAAAAGCTGAAATTAAGCTTTGTCTTATTTTTTCTGCATTAATGAGGGTTTTTGAATAAATTGCCAATTCATCTGTTTTATCAGTTAAATCAAACAAGTCACATATTCCTGTTTCAACCAGTTCAGTTTGCAACTCTTTGGGTAAACCTTCTTGCAATAATAAAACCGGTAAAGAAAAATGACGGGCGTTTAGTTTCAAGGCTTTTAAATCATCAATTTCAAATTTTTTATCAACCAATGTATCAATGATCAAACAGTCAAAAGCTGTTTTTTGCATTAAATTCTCTGCTTCTTGTAAGCTTTTAGCGGTCTTCAAAATAGCTGTACCTTGATAAAGAGTTGCCAATTTAAAATAGCGCTCCCCTTTGCCAACAACAAGCAGACGGTAATTTGTATTTTGTTCATTAAAATCAAGTGCTTTTGCACGAATATTAAATTGCTTTGCAGTTTCAAGACGCCGGCCATATTCCAGTTTCATTGCAGTTAAACGAATAATGTGGCGCAGTTTTTTTGCAATAACTTCAGCTGGTTGTTTTTCATCCAAATGCAAGGCAACAGGAAAATTTTTAAACTCATGAGAGGGGCCAACCATAACTATTGGCAGAATGTCTAATGTTTTGTGTGATAGAAGCGCCTTGGCATAATCAGCCATTTTACAATAAGCATCAGCGTGCGTTGCATCCAGAATGATAACATCAGGTAATATATCAATATTGCTAAAATCAACCTTGCTACCAGCTTTAACTATTTCACAGACAATTCCAAAATTTGCCAATTGTGATAATGCGCTCTCGTCAATTGTCGTATTTTGAGAGGCCGGCTGAATAATAAGGGCGCGCGCGGTATGATACATAAAACTTCCTTACCTTTATGATAGGTTTAATCCCTTTCATAAACAAAAGAAGTGAAAAGCTGGTGAACAGCCCCCAACGCTTTTATAAATAAAACAAAATATTGGTTAACTGGCAGCTTGTTGTTGGCGTTTTTTGATGAATTGGCGGGCCTTTTCTTGTTCTACCAATTCATTTAATTCATTTCTGAGCACAACATTACCAAGACCGCGTTTGATCTCATCTGTTTCATATAAAGCGTCAGGAAATTTAAGATATGTAACGCCCATATGCGCCAAACCGTTATTAAACTCCTGCAAGGTCGGCGCGCTATTAGAAACAACAGCAACATTAAGCCTGCCATCTTCAGGAGAAATAAAATAGGCAGCATCATCAATACCTGGAATAGATTGATAAAGAATATCCAATTCGTGAGCAGATATTACTTGGCCATGACGCCCAATCGTATCTACTAAAAAGCCAATAGGCTCGCATAGATGACTGTCTTCACCATCAACACGGCAGGCAATATGCGTAAAAACAGTTTTAGTCTTTTCCTTATTACGCAAACGAGATAGAGCACGCTTTTCGCTATTACTTGGAAATAGAGCTTCAGGCACGCCAGCCCCTTCACATAAAATTTCACCACCACTAATTTGTAATGGCTTTTTAAGACGGGAATTACCAGAACCACGTAGAGAAAGAGAAATTGAACCATTATCAACCTGTAAAGGAAGGTGTTCTGGTTGTTTTTTATTATTCTTTCGCCAAAATCCAAGTGCTGCAATTTCATTGAGCAGGGTAATATCAAAAATTTTATTTTCTTTAGTTGGAGCGATCGTTTCACCTAAATGATTATTTTTCCATACAGCCCCAATAATTGTATTCTGGTTATTTGAAAAGCGGTCCTTCTGTTTGGTGACACGATCAAAAGGCAAAAGAACCAGATCAGGTTTCAGCAGGTCAAGATGACCCGATAAATTATTTTCTGAGCGATAATGATGAAGATGAACACAAGATTTTTCCTGAAAGGTATAAACCAAGGTTACAATAAATCCCGTGAAACCTGATAATGCAAATGGATTCAAGATATTTTGACAGGGTGATAAATCGTCAAAAAGCGCTTTGGCAGCTGCTAACCATTGATTAGAAGAGCGGGGCAGCGCAATTTCCGTTTCCTGAGATTGTAAAGCAGTTGGATGAATTGATACAACATCATCAGGCGATAATTCCTTTAAAATGGTCTCATCTTTTGGCATTTCCTGAAAAACGTCCAACATATGGTTTAAATCAACAACACCATCTGGCAAATTATCGCCAAATCCCAAAACAAATTTCATAGAAAAAAGGTTTTGTGCAATATCGCGGCAGCGTAGAGCCAGCATATCATTTTCAACATGGTCTGTCGTAATGATGGCGCGTGCCTGCACCTCAGAGAGAAAGTTTGTAATTTCTGTTTCGCGCCAGAAAAGAGGGACATGGGCAGAAATATAACCCGCACGATGAATGGCTAATGTCGTGATAATCATATCGACCGTCTGCGCCCCGTAAACAGCGATAACGGTGTCATCATTCAACCCAAGACTTGCAAGGAGCCTGGCAAGGAGGTCAACTTTCTCGTTCAAGTCATGCCAATTAAGATTTTTGGCCTTTCCACTTGTCCAGCTTTCACGGTCCGGTGCATCGCAAAGTGCAAGAGCATCCCCAATTTGCTTGGCATTTTGTAAAAGAAGACCATTCAGTGTGGCTTTTTTAGCGCTTTTACTCCAAAAATCTGTTTTTCTGTATTTTTTCTGATCGTCTTTAGAAACCAAAATCATTGATTAGCTCCTTTAATCCACCAAGTGTCAGGTCTTGCTCCATAAAGTGATACTTTCTTCGGCATACCAATTTTACTACTATGCGCCACAAGTTGCTTACCTAGATGATAGTGGGGCAAAACATAAAAACCTGATATTAAAAGCCGGTCGAAAGCACGGACCGCATTAACAAAATCGGGTCGATCACGCGCGGTAAGCATTTGATCAAGCACACTATCAATTGCCGGGCTTTGAACACCTGAAAAATTAAAAGAACCAGGTCGGTTGGCAAAAGGTGTGCTCCATCTAAAATATTGTTCATTACCAGGAGAAAGAGAGCCAGCCCAAGACCACGATATCATATCAAAATCAAAGCTTTTTCTACGTTCTTCAAATTGCGCAGCATCAACCTGCCGTACCTTTAAATCAATGCCAAGTCGAGCAAGGTTTTGAGAATAGGCAAGAGCCAGACGTTCTTGGTTGCCACCAGAAGGTAAGAGAAGTTCCAGTATAAATGGTACACCTTGCGATGTATGCATTTTACGATTTTTCATTTTAAAACCAGCGGCTTTAAAAATTTCAAAAGCTTGTCGCAAAACAGTTCGATCGCGGCCTGTACCATCTGTGACTATTTGCTTAAACTTTCCTTTAAGAACATCGGGCAAAACATCATTAATATGATTTCTCAAAATCACGACTTCTTTTTGAGAAGCTGAAATACCGAGAGATGAAAGTTCCGAACCTTGAAAAAAGCCTGATGTTCTCTTGAAGCCTCCGGAAAATAGATTATTATTTATCCATTCAAAATCAAAAAGCATTGATAGCGCGCGCCTGACTTCCTTATCTTTCAAAAATTCACGCCTTGTATTAAATGCATACCCTCTAACACTGGCGGGCAAACCTGTTGCAAATTCAGATTTAATTAATGCACCATCTTGAAAAGCGCGGGATTGATAATTGCTTGCCCAAGCATTGGGATCTCTTTCAAAATAAACATCAACAAGGCCTTTTTTGAAAGCTTCAAATAAGGCGTTGCTTTCACGATAATAAGTGATTTCAATTTCATCAAAATTATCAAACCCTTGTTTTACTGGTAAATAATTTGCCCAATAATCAGGATTTTTTTTCAACTTTATGCTAACCCCTTGGTTCACTTCAACAAGACGGTAAGGGCCTGTTCCAATCATGGGCTTCAGGGTCGTTTTATCAAAATTTTCTGCATGTGTTGCATGTTCTGGCAAAATCGGTAACAGGCTCAAAAGCAACGGTAATTCTCTATCTGTTGCATCAGTGAATGTAAATCGAACTGAACGCTTGCCAGTTTTTTCAATTTTCTTGATACGTGAATAATAGCGTTGGTAATTGGGGCGTCCTTTTTCAGCAAGCAGGTTTGCTGAAAAAATAACATCTTCAGCACGCACAGGCATGCCATCGGAAAATCGGGCTTTAGGGTTTAATTTAAATTCAATAAAGGATCGATCATCCGGCATAATTACTTTTTCGGCTAAGAGGCCATAGAGTGTAAAAGGCTCATCCCGGCTTCTAATCAAAAGACTTTCAAAAACATTATTGCCGTAGAAAGCATCTCGTATGCCTGCTACTTTTTGACCGCGCAATATGAATGGATTTACGCTGTCAAAAGATCCTCTAATACCATAAGTAATTTTACCGCCTTTAGGGGCGTCAAGATTTGTATAAGGCAAATGTTCAAAGTTTTCAGCAAGGGCAGGGGTGCCATGCATAGTAATGCCATGTTGGTTCTTTGCCAAAGAAGGCATAGGTAGTAACAATAGTAAAATAGCCATCAAACCGAAAGCCTGACATATTGTCACTTTCAATTGTAAACAAACACCTTTTCTAGCTCTTACCTGGCAAAGTAAAGGAGACATAAAACAAACTACCCTTTCACGAATCATATTTAATTTGAGCAGATGGATGCAATTTTAAAAAGAGTTTATAAGGGCTTGAACACGATTAATTCACTGTTTGTTTGATAAATGGGCTCTGTTCACAATTTCTTTTGCTAAAAAGTTGGAAAGTAATGCCTTTGTTTCTTGCATTATGGCTTTTGGGCAGGCATTAACAGATAAGTTTTAAATTCTTGATGACTGATTGCTGCCTTAATTGACAGGCAACCATGCGGGCGATGTCATCTTGCAAGGCGGATTATATCCGCTACACGAAAAAGAGGAATTTGATGCCTTTATCAAAATTACTAAAGAATCTTTTAGTTGCAGCTTTTGTTTCAACAAGTTTAACAACTGTTTCCACATCACTTACTCTTGCACAGGATGCGGAAAATCAAACAGCACAAGCACCAGAAAAAAAAAGCTGGTTCAAATTATGTGAAACAAACCCTAAAACCAAGAAAAACATTTGTGCGCTTAATATTTCCCTACCAGGTAAAAACGGCCAGCCTATTGCTTCAATACGTATTATTGAAATTGAGGGCGTTTCTCAAAAAGGTCTAGCAATTGCCATACCGCCAGGTTTATTAATTCAGCCTGGTTTACGCGTACAGATTGATGGTACAAAAACCGGCACTGCCAAATTTCAAATTTGTTCTCCTCAAGCATGTTTTGTTGAGGCGCGTTTTAATGAAGGATTCATTGATAGCCTGAAACGTGGTAATGAAATGAAAATTATTGGCATTGGACAAAATGGCAAGCAGGTTGAATTTCCTGTAACATTATCGGGCTTTACAGCAGCTTATGACGGTGATCCGATAGACCCTAAAGTAGCTGCAAAATCTCAAGAAACTCTTCAGCAGCGCTTACAAAGAAAAGCAGATGAAGCAAGGGAAAAATTACTTGAAAAACAAAAAGAACAGAAGAACTAAAAAATCTGGCGGGAAATTCCCGCCTTTTTATCCAAAGTTTTTTTCTTTTTTTGCGTTTTTCTCATTATTTTGATAAGTCGCCCAATCCATTGGCTTTTTAATCGCATCACGCCGAACGCTCCAGCGATAAGGCGCCCACATCCATTGACTTGGACCTTGCCTAATCCAGTCTTCAAATTGTTTATGTATTGCCTGAGTTATAACCCACTCATCCTTAAATTTATCATCCATTTTATCAATTTCGATCTTTTGAATATCAAGAACAAAATTAACGCCTTTCGTACGTCTCAATTGGGCGGCAAAGATAGGTTTATTAAATTTTACAGATAAATTTGCAGGAAAGCTTGTTACTTTTGCAGGCATATTGAAAAAATTGATTGTAAACCCCTGCCCATCGCGCAAATCTGCCACCATGGACATATCATCACCGCGCCTAAGACTTGCAACTGCTTGCCTTGCAGCTCCATGTGCCTGTGAAAAAAGGCCACCAGTAAAAAGGGGCGCGCGCATATTCAACATAAATTCTTCAACTAAAGGATTTTTGATACGCCGATAAACACCCATCATTTTATGGTCCGTAAAAAGGGAAACAGTGCCGGCCACCAATTCCCAATTACCATAATGGTGGGTAATCAGAAGGCTGCCATCCTGGCACTCTTCCTCCCAATGTTTAAAAAGAGGGTGCGAAATATCAAAACGATTTTTCTCTTCGGCTATATAATCAGCAATTAGTCCTTCACAAAAAATTCTGCCTAAATTTTCCCACATATCGCGGGCATATTTTTCTCTTTCTTTGGGGCTTGTTTCTTCACCCAAAGCCCATTCCATGTGTCGTAAAACTCGTTTATGCCTCTTGTTAAAAGGTGCGATAAATCGCCAGATTTTACCCGTTACAAGAGAAGCTATGTCAATAGGCAGACACAGTAAAATAAACCTTATACAGCGCATAAGGCCATACTCAATATAATATTTAAGGGCAATTTTTTCAGGTTTCATTAGTCTCGCGCAGTTAAGTTTTAAAGATGAGATTTCTTTTTACGCATTGTTCCAGTATTTTCAAGCAGGTTTATGAAGTGGTCCCTAAACCCTGTTTCATAACGAATTTTCGAAGAAACGGCACATTATTCAACATATAAATTCCAAGCCCTCTGCCAAAATGGGCCGGTAGCATGCCACTTAAAAGAGTACGATTTAAAGCATCAACAGCCCCGGTTCTAAGTTGAATGTCACTTTTTCTATCATTCGAATAAGCATCTGCAAGACCTATAAGGTTATTGTCTGATAAATGAAGATATTTTGTAAGGGATAAAATATCTCTAATACCAAGATTCATACCCTGTGCGCCAATTGGCGGAAAGATATGGGCGCTTTCCCCAACTAAAGCAATAAGCCCTTTGCCATAGCTTTGAGCCAATAATCCACTTAAAGGATAAGCCATAGGTTTTGTAATGATTTCCATATCACCTAAAATATAATGCGCTTTTTTTGAAATCTGCTCTCCAAGGTCTTTTTCAGGAAGGTTTAAAAGACTTTCAACCTTTTCTGGCTTATCAACCCAAACAAGACTGGAAGCCTGCTTCCTTAAAGGAACCAGTGTAAAGGGGCCGTTTTCGGTATGAAGCTCTGTTGATGTTGCCAGGTGATCTTTTGTATGGCGCAAATTGGTAACAAGAGCGGTTTGGGGGTAAGACCAACGAGAGGTATTTATGCCGGCTTTTCCCCGAAGGAGTGAATTTTTACCATCTGCGGCAACAATAAAATGACCCTTAATTGTTGAACCATCACCAAGAGATAGAATGACATTTTCAGGCTCTATAAGCGCGTCAATAACTGTGTGTCTTATAACATCTATCGCATCACTTTCATCAATACTTTCTTGTAAAGCGGCTAGAAGGCCCGTATTTTCAATATTATGACCAAAGGATGAAAGGCCAATTTCTGCAGCATCAAAATGGGCTTCCGGCGCGCGAATAAGACGTTTAGTGCCATCAGCTATACGCATAAAGCGCATTGGTGCGGTTTGATCAGAAAGTTTTTGCCAGACATTAATAGTTTTAAGAAAAGAAATGCCTTGGTTTAAAATAGCTGTTGTGCGGCCATCCTTTGCAGGTTCAGGACCGATAAGAAGAACTTTTTGTCCTTGTTTTGAAAGGGAAAGGGCGGCCATCATGCCAAGTGGTCCTGCACCAACTACGATTATTTGAGACATATACCCAAAATCCTTTTCCACATGACTTTTAAAAATCATTCGTTCAATTGCTTGTCATCCTCTAACATACTTCATAACGATTAAACAATGAATGTTGTTTGTGTAAAATACCCTTGGGTGAAAAAGGTGAAGCTTATGAATCAGGCTATTATTGTCCGTGAAACCGGTGGCTCAGAAGTTTTGAGATATGAAAGAATACAAACGCCAAAACCTTCCAAAGGCGAAGTTTTGTTGCGTCATACAGCAATTGGCATCAATTTTATTGATACTTATTTCAGAAACGGCCTCTACCCATCTCCTGTAGGGCTTCCCTTTACTCCGGGGGCAGAAGCAGCAGGCATTATTGAAAGTGTGGGGGAGGGCATAACGGAGTTTGAGCCGGGTGACAGGGTTGCTTACGTCACGCCTGTTGGTGCTTATGCAAATGAAAGAGTTATCAAGGCAGATAGGCTTGTAGCCATTCCAAATGGTATCGATGATAAACAAGCCGCTGCCATCATGCTAAAAGGTTTAACGGCCCAATATCTTTTAAGACGAACATTTAAAGTTAAAAAAGGGGACACAATTTTATTTCACGCCGCTGCTGGCGGTGTTGGTCTGCAGGTCTGCCAATGGGCAAAATCACTAGGCGCAACGTTAATTGGAACAGTTGGTTCTGAAGAAAAAGCAAAGCTGGCGCAAGAAAATGGATGTAGCCATACCATCCTTTACAGAAAAGAAAATTTTGTTGATAAAGTTCAAGAACTCACCAATGGGAAAGGCGTTGATGTTGTTTATGATTCTGTTGGAAAGGATACATATCCAGGATCACTTGAATGTTTAAAGCCATTTGGTACATGGGCCTCTTTTGGTCAATCATCAGGCCCAATTACCAATTTTGATTTATCCCAATTAAGTAAATTAGGGTCTCTTTATGCAGCGCGGCCAACACTATTTACACATATAGCAAATCGCGCAGATTTGTTGGAAATGACCAAAGAGCTTTTCGATTTTGTCCTTAAAGGCGATGTTAAAATTCCCGTTAATCAACAATTTGCCTTGCAAGATGCGGCTGAAGCACATCGTACTCTTGAAGCACGCAAAACAACAGGTGCTTCTATCTTACTTCCATAATAAGGAATAAAATATATGAAACTCTATGGTTTAAAGAACTGTGATTCTTGTAAAAAAGCACTCAAAGCATTGGAATCTGCTGGTCATACTGTTGATTTCATTAATATTCGCGAAGATGCGTGTATTGATAGAAATCTTGTTGAAAAATGGCTTTTAAAAGCAGGTCAAAAAAAGCTTTTAAACACACGCTCTACAAGCTGGAGAAACCTTTCTGAAAATGAAAAAAATATTCAAACACAGGATCAGACCTTAAGTCTTCTTATGAATAATCGAACCCTCATCAAACGTCCTGTTATTGAAGTTGATGAAGAAATTTTTATTGGATGGAGTAAAGAAGAACAACAAGCCTTATTGTAAGCTTAATTTATCTACCTACTTATTGATAGACAAATTAAGTGTCGCTATAGACATTTAAATAATCAACCCTTAAAAGTTTATGGGACACTTAGGAAGATGAGCATTTCGTTATTTAACGAAGCTCAAATGACCGAACAATTGCAAATATGAAACATACAGGAAACAGCCTTATGAAAATTGGTAGTCCTAAAGAAGTTTTTGAGGGGGAGGCGCGGGTAGCTTTAACGCCTGCAAGCGCACTTCAGCTTCAAAAATTGGGATATGATGTTGCAGTGGAAAGCGGAGCCGGCCTAGCTGCCCGCATTTCAGATGAAGATTATGAAAAAGCAGGCGTTGAGGTTATTAAAGGTGCTGCGGCACTTTGGAAAGCCTGTGATATTGTCATAAAAATCAGAGCGCCTGAAGCTTCTGAATTACGCCGTGTGCAGAAAGATCAAACACTTATCTGCTTTATATGGCCAGCTCAAAATGAAAACCTTCTCAAAAAATTAAAAGCCAAAAATGTAACATGCCTTGCCATGGATATGGTGCCGCGTATTTCCCGCGCACAGAAAATGGATGCGCTTTCCTCTATGGCCAATATTGCCGGCTATCGAGCTGTTATTGAGGCTGGTAACAATTTCGGACGTTTCTTTACAGGTCAGATTACGGCAGCTGGAAAAATGCCACCTGCCAAGGTTTTAGTTGTTGGTGCTGGTGTTGCCGGCCTTGCAGCGATTGGTGCAGCGCAAAGCCTTGGAGCTATTGTGCGCGCTTTTGATGTGCGGCCAGAAGTCGCAGAACAAATCGAATCCATGGGTGCTGAATTTCTGTTTCTAGACTTTGAAGATAATCAGGATGGCGCTGAAACTGGTGGTTATGCCGCACCTTCTTCCCCTGAATTTCGCGAAAAGCAATTACAGCTTTTCCGTGAACAGGCACCAGAGATTGATATTGTTATTACAACAGCATTAATACCTGGTCGTGATGCACCAAAGCTCTGGCTTTCAGATATGGTTGATGCCATGAAACCCGGTTCAGTTGTCGTGGATTTGGCCGCTGAACGGGGGGGGAATTGCGATTATACTGTGATGGATGAAAAAATTGAAACTGAAAATGGTGTAACCATTATCGGTTATACCGATTTTCCATCACGCATGGCCACGCAATCTTCCAATCTTTATGCAACGAATATCCGCCATATGATGGATGATTTGACACCTGAAAAAGATGGTAAGCCATTTATCAATATGGAAGATGATGTTATTCGTGGGGCATTAGTAACCCATGCGGGTGAAATTACTTTTCCACCCCCGCCGCCAAAAGTGCAAGCGATTGCAAAACAGGCGCCAAAAGCGGCTGAAGTTGAAAAAACATCGGCAGAAATTGCCGCCGAGGAAGCCGCTGCATTCAAAAAACAAACCAAATTTCAGGCAATCTTATTGGGCGTTGGCGTTTTATTGATGCTTTTAATTGGTTCTTACGCGCCTGTTAGTTTTATGCAGCATTTCATCGTTTTTGCGCTTTCATGTTTTGTTGGTTATCAAGTTATCTGGAATGTTAGTCATGCTCTGCACACACCGCTTATGGCCGTTACCAATGCTATTTCCGGTATTGTTATAATCGGCGCTCTTTTGCAAATTGGCTCTTCCAGTGGATTAGTTCTTTTTCTTGCAGCCATTTCTGTTCTAATTGCAACAATCAACATTGTCGGGGGCTTTATGGTTACCCGTCGTATGTTGGCCATGTTCCAAAAATCTTAAAGAGAGGCCAGAGTTATGATGAGTATTGGACTTGTAACGGCTGCATATATTTCAGCTAGCGTTCTTTTCATTTTGTCACTTGGCGGGCTTTCTAATCAAGAAAGCGCTAAAAGAGCCGTTTGGTATGGCATTATCGGCATGGGCATAGCTGTTTTTTACACAATGTTCGGCCCTGGTATCAGCGCCTATTGGGCTCTTATACCAATGATTGTTATAGGTGCTATGATTGGCTTTGTCGTTGCCCAACGGGTGGAGATGACAGGTATGCCGCAACTTGTGGCAGCACTCCACTCTTTTGTTGGCTTGGCAGCTGTTTTCATCGGATTTAACGCCGAACTGGAACGCAGTATAATGGAAGCGGCACGTGCGGCTGGTACCTTAGATGCATTAGAAAATTTTGCAGCCATTTTAGCACATAAAACAGCCATAGAACTCAATATTATGAAAGTTGAGGTTTTTCTTGGTGTGTTTATTGGTGCTGTTACCTTTACGGGTTCGATTGTTGCTTATGGCAAGCTTTCTGGAACTATTGACGGCAAACCACTTACCCTGCCGCAACGCCATACAATTAATATTGTAGCAGCTTTAATTTCACTGGTTCTTGGATTAATGTATTTCAGTGGCGATGGCATCTGGACAATCATTATTATGTCGCTCATTGCAGGCTTTATTGGTTGGCATCTTATTATGGCTATTGGCGGGGCTGATATGCCTGTCGTTGTCTCTATGCTGAATTCTTACTCAGGTTGGGCAGCCGCTGCCATTGGATTTACGCTGGGTAATGATCTTTTGATCGTTACAGGAGCGCTCGTTGGTTCATCTGGTGCAATATTATCTTATATTATGTGTCGCGCCATGAACCGTAATTTCATATCTGTTATTCTGGGTGGCTTTGGTGGAGTATCCGGTCCTGCGATGGAAATTGAGGGAGAGCAAATCGCCATTGATGCGGATGGTGTTGCAACTGCTTTGCAAGAAGCTGAAAGTATCGTCATTGTACCTGGTTACGGCATGGCCGTTGCCCAAGCGCAAGCGCCTATTTCCGAGCTTACAAAACGGTTGCGCGATAAAGGTAAAAACGTGCGATTTGCAATACACCCAGTTGCCGGACGCTTGCCTGGGCATATGAATGTGTTACTCGCTGAAGCTAAAGTGCCTTATGATATTGTTTTGGAAATGGAAGAAATTAATGATGACTTTACTGAAACGGATGTAACCATCGTTATAGGTTCCAATGATATTGTAAATCCTGCCGCTCAGGAAGATCCAAACAGTCCAATCGCAGGTATGCCAGTATTGGAAGTATGGAAATCCAAGCAGGTATTTGTTTCCAAGCGCGGGCAAGGGACTGGCTATTCAGGTATCGAAAATCCACTCTTCTATAAAGAGAATACGCGCATGTATTATGGTGATGCCAAAGCATCGGTGAATGCTCTGCTGCAAAAAATTGACTGATTAAGTGAAAAAATGAAAATCAAAAGCCCCGATTATTCCATCGGGGCTTTTTTATTTGGACTTGGTGCTTATAAATAGATTTGTTATGCTATTTTATGAGTTGTCCCAGATGTCGGAGCACCGTCCGCACCAAAAACGGTATTGTTCGTGGTAAGCAGCGCTATAAATGCA
>CALHLB010000123.1 GCA_938034375.1 uncultured Alphaproteobacteria bacterium
TATGTTTTGGCAGATGAGGTGCAAAAAGCAAAAACCATCGCATCTAATACACCAGGCATTTTATCTGTTAATGCGATTGATGAAGAATGGTCGCAACGTCTTTTTGAACCATGGTTAGGGCAAAATTTTAATTTACAGGAATTGCCGGTACCGCAAATGCTGATCTTGGAGCTGGATCCTGAGAGAGCTGCTAACTTAAAGGGGTTGTCTGAACGATTGTCTGATTCTGTTAAGGGGGGATCGCTTGATGATCATCGCTTATGGCTTGGCAGACTTAATTCAATGGCCAATACAATGGTTATTATTGGTTTTGTTATTATGGCTTTGATTATCACGGCAATGGTTTTAAGTGTAACCTTTGCTACTCATGGGGCAATGACAAGCAATCGGGATGTCTTGGAAGTGCTTCATTTCGTGGGGGGGCGTGATGCTTTTATTGCGGCTGAATTTCAAAGACGTTTTTTATTACTGGGTTTTAAAGGTGCTTTTTTTGGCGGGAGCGTTGCCATTTTTTGTGCTTTCATAATGTATTTGTGGGCTTCCTTTTCAAAAGGAACGCCTGAGGCAGACCAATTAACAGCTCTTTTTGGAGATTTTAATATTGGGTTTTCAGGTTATTTAGGAGCTTTTTTGTTAATAATTATAATTGCAGGGCTTACTGCCATCACATCACGCATTGCAGTTTTTCGTTATTTGGACAAAATAACGGAATAGGAATAGGATTAACCGAATGGTATGTGGAAAGTCTGGACTGTGAGGGGGCAAAACATAGCATTTACCATGAAATCTGATGAGCCTTCAAAGATGGCCTCTCATTCGAACTGGTCGGCGGCACCTCAAAGAACATTGATGCGTAGATTTTGCAGCAGGTGTTGGTCTTGTTTAGTTATTTTTCTGGTTATTGTTTTTGGGCTTCAGCTTGGTTCTTTTGTGCGTTATGTTGGCCTTGTTACCAGGCCTGCTGTTCCATTAACTCATCAGTCTGATGGGATTGTTATCTTGACTGGGGGGCAGAACCGTCTGGAGAGTGCTATTTATCTTTTAAACAAGGCCGATGGTCGGCGTTTGTTGATTACTGGTGTTAATGCTTCTTTATCGGATCAAAATTTGAAAAAGATCATGCCTATCAGGGCCAGTCTTTTTCAATGCTGTGTTGATATTGATAAATCAGCCCTGAATACGATCGGTAATGCTTTGGCGACAAAGGATTGGGTAAGAGCTAGAAATATTCGCTCACTTATTGTTGTAACAGGTGCCTTTCACATGCCAAGGGCGCTTAAGGAATTACGCCATGCACTTGGCGATATAGAACTTACGGCCTATCCTGTTAATGTGCCGCAAGGGCATAATTGGTGGCGTGATCATTCAAGATTACGGGATTTGTTACGCGAATATATGAAATTGATGGCTGTTAGCCTTCGTGACTATTTAAACAGATGGTCCAATCGAGCCTGGCCTTATATGCCTTTTTATAAGAAGGCCTCCATTGAGGTGAAATCTGGAATAAAACAGGGTTCTTTATAGGATTATTATCCGATAATTGTACCGATTACTTGTTTCTTTATTGAAATTATGGTTTTGAAGTATCTGTCTTTGTCATCTGAACATTTATAATGCTTTATTTACGCTCTGTCCTTTTCCAGTTTGCTTTTTATGTCAATTTTTTAGCGCATGCGCTCATGACTCCATTTTCTTTGTTTTTTAGCAGAGCAATGGCATGGGGATTTGCCAAATTTTGGATGCGGACAATTTTGTTTTTGTGGCGTCATATAACAGGGGCCAGCCTTGAATTTCGAGGGCTTTCTAATTTACCACAAGGTGGATTTATTCTTGCCGCAAAACATCAATCTGCCCTTGAAACGCTTTTCTTGGCATTAGCCGTTAAAAACATTGTGTTTATTATGAAGCAGGAATTGATGTATATTCCTGTTTTTGGCTGGTTTGCTAAAAAAGCGGGGATGATTCCTATCAAACGGGAAGAGCGCTCAAGAGCTTTTGAGCCAATGATTGAAGCGGCTGGAAAGGCTGTTAATGCTGACCGCTCAATTGTTATTTTCATGGAGGGAACGCGCGTTAAACCTGGTGAGTATCGCCCTTATAAATCAGGTGTTGCCCGCATGGCAAAACGTCTTCAGTGTCCTATTGTTCCTGTTGCTCTTAATACGGGGCTTTTTTGGCCCAAGAACGGGTTTTTACGTTATTCAGGCCATGTTATTATTGAGTTTTTGGAGCCGCTTGAACCAAAAGAGGATACGGGTGACCTTATGCTGGAGCTGGAAGAAAAAGTTGAAAAGGCTTCCGCTGAACTGATTTTTGAAACAGCAAACAGTAAAAATCCGCCTAAAACGATATATCCTGCATTAAAAGCTTTAAAAGAGCGCGGTTTTGAAAACGAGAAATATAATCTTTAAGAAATTTTTTCGCATAATTGATGAAGCTCAGCATCTTCAATGCCTTCTTGTAAAAGATGTTTATGTGTGTTGAGGACATATTCCGTGTTGATTCCAGACCGTCCAACACCTTGCTTGATAAGTCTTATCTTTTCTTCATCTGTTAATTGGCCTGCATATTGTTCATGATTTTGAACCGCGCAGTAAAACAGTGCTTTTTTCTGGTATTGTGGTGATTTGAGAAGGGTTAGAGGTTCATACATTTCTCTGTAGACGCCGGTTACCAATTCGCGGGCGCGCAGCTTTTCAATTGTTGTAGCGCGTTTTTCATAAGGTATCTTAAAGGCAAAACCTTCGCAGGTTCCACCTTTATCAAGCCCAAATACAAGGCCTGGTGTTTCTTTGGTTCCGCGATGAACCCAGGAATAAATGCATAAGGCGCGGGAAAAACCAGATAAATGCGCGCGGGCGCGTTCGCTAAAGTCAAAATCCGGCTTCCACATTAAAGAGCCATAGGCAAAAACCCAGAATTCTTCAATTTTCTCGTCTAATAAGAGGTGATTTGCTAATGTTGTCTTAGAATTTTCCATAAAGATGTGGTAGCAACCACTTTTATATCACTCAAGCTTTTTCTTCATTGAGGTTTTTCATGAAAACGCGTTTTATCTGGCTTATTTCTCTTACTGTTATTGTTGCCTTTTCATGGATTGTGATCTGGTACGTCTTGTCTTCGCAGGCTGAAAAAGCCTTTTCAAGAGGTGTGGGTAAGGCTGCCAGTTTAGGGCATGAAGTTTCATGTCAAAATCGCAATCACAAAGGGTTTCCCTTTCGTTTTACCGTTCAATGCGATGATTTTTCCTATAAAAATGAACAGAATATCAAGTTTGCGTTTTCGGGCCTTCACGCGGAGGCTTATGTATATAGACCGCAGCATCAAGTCGTTAATTTTACCTCGCCAGCCGAACTGCAATTGGGGGAACTTGGTCGCTTTCAGTTAAACTGGCAAAAAGGGCGTTTGGGGTCGCAATTACAAACAAATGGCTTAACGGCTGCAACCATGAAATTGGAAGAAGCGCGCCTAACATTGGTTGATGGGCCAGAAGAACTTAAAGACCTAGCTTTGAGTGCTGGTAAACTTTTGTTAACGGCGCGCCGATCAGAAAAGGAAGAGGCTGAGAATTCGCTTGTTTTCGGCGTGCTTTCTGAAGAACTGGCTGTTTTAAGTGATCGCTTTAATTTACCAGCTTTTAGCTTATCTTCGTCTATTTTGCTTTATGATGTTGCTGATGTTTTTGAAGGGCGTGGCAAGCTTTTGCCGCTCTGGATAAAGCGGGGCGGGGAAATGGACCTGCATGGACTAACGTTCGTTTCAGGCAAGGCCTATTTATCCTTAAAAGGCTGGGTAAAACTTGATCTGAATGGTTTTTTAAATGCTGATTTAAGTGTTGATGTGGCTGATTTCGAGGATTTTACTCAAAAAATGGGACCCGAACTGGTTCAGTTTCAATCTATTTTAACGGGCCTTTATTCCGCTATTCAAGGGTTGGGGGAAGAGGTAACATTGGAAGGAAAATCTGTTAAACGTGTAAGAATTTCCATCCGGAAAGGCTTCGTTTCTGTGGGGTTGGTTCCTTTCGGTACCATACCGCAAATCGATCTTTCTAATTTAGACTGATTAATCGTCTTTTTGTTTGGTGCGGCCAAAGTCTGGGGCGTCAATATCTTGACCGGCTTCCAAAATGGAGCGGCGGATAGATCTTGTACGAGAAAAAAGCTCAAACAGTTTATCGCCTTCCTCCCAGCGAATGGCGCGTTGCAAATAAGCAAGGTCTTCTGAAAAACGGCCTAGGACTTCAAGAACGGCATCTTTATTATGGAGAAATATATCACGCCACATAGTGGGGTCTGAAGCGGCAATGCGGGTGAAATCTCTAAAACCGGAAGCCGAATATTTAATCACTTCTGATTGGGTAACGCCTTCAAGGTCATCGGCTGTGCCAACTATGTTATAGGCAATAAGGTGCGGAAGATGCGATGTTATTGCCAGAACCAAATCGTGGTGATTGGCATCCATAATATCTACTTTAGAGCCTAACCCCTCCCAAAACTGTGTTAGTTTTTGAACGGCTTTTTCATTACTGTCTTTTAGAGGGGTTAAGATGGTCCAACGATCATCAAATAGACTTGCAAAGCCAGATGAAGGACCTGAATATTCCGTTCCGGCAATGGGATGGCCTGGAATAAAGTGAATGTTTTCTGGTAAATGCGGCTTCATTTGCCGGATGACTGCATTCTTAACTGAGCCAACATCACTCACTATAGCTTCTTCTTTTAAGTGTGGCGCAATGGTTTTGGCGATTGTTTCATAAGCGCCAACGGGGACGCAGATAATAACCAGATCAGCATCCTTGACAGCTTCTTCAGTTTTTAAATGATATGAGGAGCCAAGATTAAGCCGTTCGGCTTCTCCCAAGGTCTCAGGACTTCTGGTTGCAATGGCAATTTTTGAAGCCAGATTGCCCCTTAGGCAAGCGTGAGCGATGGAAGAGCCTATAAGGCCAATGCCGATAAGGGCAAGTTTTTCAAATAGGGGTGTCTTTGGTGTCATGTTATGAAACTTCTGGTTCACTAACGCCTAAAAAAGCAGAAAGATGGGCAATGACTGCGCGATTGGCATCTTGTGTGCCAATTGTCATACGTAAAGCATTATCAAATCCATAATTGCTAACGCGCCTTAGAATAAAGCCTCTTTCAAGAAGGTAGGCATCTGCATTTTGTGCAGAATAGGCTTCATTTTCCGGAAAATGAATAAGAACAAAATTGGCAACGCTTGGTGTGACCTTCAGCCCCATTTCTTCAAGCGCTTTTGTCACCTTATCAAGCCATAGGGCATTGTGTTCAACGGCTTTTTGTATGAAGGCTTCATCTTTTAAAGCGGCAATGCCGGTCTCGATAGAAGGGGTATTGACATTAAACGGGCCGCGAATACGGTTTAGTGTATCAATGACAGGCGAGGGAGCGAATGCCCAGCCAAGACGTAAGGCTGCAAGGCCATAAACTTTCGAGAAAGTGCGTGTCATTACCACATTATTTGCTGATTTAACAAGGTCAATACCTGCTTCATAGTCCTCTTTTAAAACATATTCAGCATAGGCTGCATCCAGCACAAGCATAATATGGGGGGGTAACCCTTCATGAAGGCGCCTGATTTCCGAAATTGGTAAATAAGTGCCTGTTGGATTATTAGGATTTGCCAAGAATACCATTTTTGTGCGTTCGCTCAAGCATGACAAAATAGTATCAATATTTGCTTTGCAGTCGGTTTCTTCAGCAATGATGGGTGTTGCGCCAGCGGCTTTAATCGCGATTGGGTAAACAAGAAAGCCATGGCGGGTATAAATCGCCTCATCGCCTTCACCTAAATAGGCATAAGCCAGAAGGCTTAAGATTTCATCAGAGCCCGCACCGCATATAATTTGATTTGCGGAAATATTATGTTTACTCGCTAAGGC
Source organism: uncultured Alphaproteobacteria bacterium (assembly GCA_938034375.1). Classification (GTDB taxonomy): domain Bacteria; phylum Pseudomonadota; class Alphaproteobacteria; order Rhizobiales; family JACESI01; genus JACESI01. The sequence continues at coordinate 5,903 of CALHLB010000123.1, forward strand.
CTCACGCAGTTTTATTGCTGTGCCATCTGGATAAAGTTCAAGGTTTGCAGCCATTTTTTTGCATGCCTCAATAGCATTAGGGCTTGGGCCAAAAGGCGTTTCATTGGAAGAAAGCTTATATTTTGTTGGTACTTTATCAGATTTTGACTTGCCTGGCACATAAGCATCAATCGATAAGACGCTTTTGCGTGGTTGAGGGACATTAGGTGCGGTTCTTGTTGTCGACATGTCAAAACCTAAAATATCAAAGGTGGGGTTAGGCACTGTTCATAAGCAAAGCCAATGAAAAGCGCAAATTATTTCATAGTTCCTGTCATGAAAAAACAATGGGTTTTGATTGACACAAGGTTTTCTTGTGCTTACCAGTTCGACTGGAATATATAGACAGGGTATGAAAGAATTAAAACGGGAAAACCCATTTGTTGAAAGCCTCTAAAAAGCCGTCAAAAGAAAAAGCGCAAGTGCGTGATAAAGCATTGAAGGAAGCCCTAACCCCTTCAAGCAAGCTTATAAGCTTTGAACGCGGCATGAAGCTTGATTGTGGAGCGCATTTGCCAGAACTTAATGTTGCTTATGAAACTTATGGCACCTTAAATGCAGATAAAAGCAATGCCGTTTTGATTTGTCATGCTTTAACCGGCGATCAATATGCTGCAAGCAATAATCCCGTTACTGGCAAGCTTGGTTGGTGGCTTAATATGATTGGGCCTGGCAAGCCGGTCGATACTGAAAAATATTTTGTAATTTGTGTGAATGTTTTGGGGTCTTGCCTTGGTACAACGGGGCCTTTATCCATTAATCCGGATACGGGACGCGCTTATGGGGTGGACCTGCCCGTCATTACAATACATGATATGGTCAAAGCGCAAAATATGCTGATTGACCACCTGGGCATTGAAACGCTTTTTGCCGTTATTGGTGGTTCTATGGGCGGTATGCAGGTTTTGCAATGGGCTGCCAGTTTCCCTGAAAAAGTTTTTGCCGCTATCCCTATTGCAACCGGTGCTCACCACAGCCCACAAAATATTGCTTTTAATGAAGTTGGGCGACAGGCCGTTATGGCAGATCCTGATTGGCAGGGGGGGCGTTATATGCAGGAAGGTGTTATTCCTTCCAAAGGCTTAAGTGTAGCACGCATGGCAGCCCATATTACTTACCTTTCAGAAGAAGGGTTGCAACGCAAATTTGGGCGCAATTTACAAGATAAAGATGCTATTGGGTTTAGTTTTGATGCAGATTTTCAAATTGAAAGTTATTTGCATTATCAAGGTATGACTTTTGTGGATCGATTTGATGCAAATTCCTATCTTTATGTTACACGGGCGATGGACTATTTTGATTTGGCTGCCGACTATAAGGGGGTTTTGGGTAATGCCTTTATGGGAACGAAAACACGGTTTTGCTTGATTTCATTCTCTTCAGACTGGCTTTTTCCAACAGAAGAAAGCCGCACGATCATTCATGCTCTTAATGCGGCGGGGGCCAGTGTTTCTTTTGCGGAAATTGAAACGGATAAGGGGCATGATTCCTTTCTTCTCGATTTGCCAGAAATGTTTGATATGGTTGAAGGTTTTTTGTCTTCTGCGGCACGCGCTCGTGGTTTAGAATAAGGAAAACGGTTGATGAATGCTGCAAAAAGTGGTTTTGCGACAGGCAGAGCCGACCTTGAAATTATTGTTGACCTTATCAAACCAGGTGATCGGGTTTTGGATATTGGTTGTGGTGATGGCACTTTATTGCGGATGTTGGAGGAACGCCTGGATGTTGATGCACGCGGTATTGAAATAAGCCCTGAAGGGGTGACTAAATGTCTGGCGGCAGGACTTTCCGTTATTCAGGGAAATGCAAATCACGATTTGGCTTCCTATCCCGATAAAAGCTTTGATTGGGTGATTTTAAGCCAGGCAATTCAGGTTGTTCATAACCCCAAGGAAACCGTTCGTGAGCTTGTTCGAATTGGTAAAAAAGCCATTGTTTCCTTTCCTAATTTTGGGCATTGGCATATTCGCTGGCAGGTTGCTATTGAAGGGCGTATGCCAATGACAAACCGTCTGCCTTTGCCATGGTATGCAACGCCGAATATTCATTTTTGTACAATCAGGGATTTTAGGGCGCTGATTGATGAGATGGGTTTGAAAACTGAGGCTCATTTTGCGCTGCGTTCTGATGGAAGAGCGATTGCACGCCGCCACCCGTGGCTTTGGAATCTCTTCGGGAGAGAAGCTATTTTTGTGCTTTCTGAGTGAGCGTTTCAAATTTAAGATCCATTGAAGGGCTAATTTTTGGCGTTGTTGGGGCTGCTGGTGATGGTACCCATATAGGCTTAAAGGCAGGGGCAAAGGACTTCTTTTGTTTGAGGGGAAGACTTTTATAGAGTTCTTTGTTTGCTTCCATTAAAAAAACGCCAGATAACCTGGAAAAAAATCGCTCCCCCATGGTTTCTACCCAACGGCTGGTTAAAAAAGAACGGCGTTCTATTGGGGGAGTGTGTAATGCGCTTATCCAACCTGTGGGTGAAAAGCCAGTTATACGGACGAGATCAGTTAATTGTCCATGACTAAAGGGGCGGCCATAACCAAAGGGTGTGTTTTCAAGACGGACCCAAAGACCGGAACGATTTGGTACAACGATTAATATTTTTCCACCTGGTGTTAAAATACGCCAGATTTCAGCCAGAAGATCCCTCGGATTATCTGTTGCTTCAAGAATATGGGTTAATAAAACACGGTCAATTGAAGAATCGGGTAAAGGAAATTTGTTTTCATGAATTAGGGTTGTAATCGATGCCTTTTCATATGGCCAGCGAAACACACCTTGACTGGCCGGCATGAAGGCTAAGACGCGTTCTGCTTCATTAAGCATTGACCCAAGAAAGGGCGTTGGATAACCAAGTCCTAAAACGCGGTCGCCTTTAACATTAGGCCAGATATGACGAATTTTACCGCGCAATTTAGCGCGTGTTTGGCGGCCAAGGCGTGATTGATAAAATTGTTTTAAATCAACAGCATCTAAATACATGATATTACTCTATCACCTTTTAATTTGGAAAACAGTTTCCAAATGGCGCATTGACCCAGTTTTAACACTCAGCATAATAATACTATCTAATAAAGGATATGAAGAGGTTTAACTTTTATGTTTGAAATTTATCAATTTACTTGTCGTTCTGACAATTTCGGCGTGTTGGTTCATGACCCGAAATATAATTTAACCGCTTCTATCGATGCTCCTGATTTTGAAACTGTTGAGGCTGCTCTTCATGAAAAGGGGTGGCAATTAACGCATATTTTTACCACGCACCATCACTTTGACCATGTCGCAGGGCATAAGGCCTTAAAAGAAAAATATGGTTGCCTTGTTATAGGGCCTGAAAAAGAAAAGGATAAAATACCTTGCATTAATCAAACAGTACAGGATGGAGATCATCTCTCTTTTGGTTCTGTCGCTTTTAAAGTGATGGAAACACCTGGCCACACTTTGGGGCATGTTATTTATTATTGTCCTGAAGTTGGAGTGTTGTTTGCTGGTGATACGCTTTTTCCTCTTGGGTGCGGGAGGCTTTTTGAAGGAAGTGCTTTGGATATGTGGCAATCCTTACAAAAAATACTGGCTTTGCCGGGAGATACAAAAATATATTGTGGTCATGAATATACAAGCAGTAATGCCGATTTTGCGATGGTTATTGACCCTGAAAATGAGGTTTTGAAAAAGCGTTTTGAAGAGGTTAAAGCGTTTCGCGATGCAGATAAACCAACAGTGCCGACAATATTGAAGCAAGAACTTTTAACAAATCCGTTTTTAAGAGTGGGTGATTATAATATACGCCAAAAACTGGGCATGTTAGAGGCATCTGATGAAGAGGTTTTTATTGAAATTAGGCGTTTGAAGGATAATTTTTGATATGTTCGTTGTTGATGATGATGCACTTTCTGCCCCAAAAATAATTGAATTACTTGAATTGGAACCGCACCCTGAAGGAGGGTTTTACAAGGAAACTTTTAGAGATAGTGAGGGTGGCGCGCGCGGGTATTCAACCGCGATTTATTATTTATTGGAAAAAGGTGATTGTTCCAAATGGCACCGTGTTCGTGATGCTGTTGAGATTTGGCATTATTATGCTGGCGCTCCGATGTGCTTGACTTTATCGCAGAATGGGGTTGGTACTGAAAAACATCATCTTGGGTCTGATATAAACTTGGGCCAGCGCCCTCAACTTGTTGTGCAAAAAGATTGTTGGCAAACAGCAAAAAGCTTGGGTGCATGGACATTGGTCGGATGCAGTGTTGCCCCTGGCTTTGATTTTTCAGGTTTTGAAATGGCGCCTGAGGACTGGCACCCTGAAGTTTCTTAGGATTCAGGGTGCAATTGTATAATGCTTATTTTTTTACCGACAGGACGAAACGGCGATTTACATCCTGGACAGGTCTAAAGTTATTTGGATAGAGTTTGGCGAAAGCTTCAATTTGTTCTTTACTGGCGGTCACAGGCTTTTCCATCAAGTTCCAGGTAACAATTTCTGTGCAAGGTGGTGTCGTTAACGAACCTTTATAACGAAATGCCGCGTGATCTTCAGGGATTAGGCTATATGAGTCGAATTTTTCTGCCAGCTTTTCTGAAACTTTTTTTTCTGGAATATTGGACCATAATGCTTTGAGAGCCTGATTTTCTTCGCCTTCTTCGATCATTGCGCCAACTACCAGAAGGTCTCCTTCTTCTGACTGATGAACAAAATGTACTTCCATGGGAGATTGTTCATCATTGAGTGTGTGTTCTGAGCCATGATGGAAATGAAATTGTAGAAGTTGATATTTTTTGCCATTCACCTTTGTAAAGCCTGCTTTACCATCTGTATTTACTTGTATGGTGTGGCCATTATTAACAATTTCAGGGGTAAAACTTTTCCAATTGATTTTTGGAATGGATAATTCAGCCCTAGGAATATCACCGGTTTGGATATTAATGGGCGATTGTTCTTTACCGCTTGAACAAACAGCGTAATCCTTTGACAAGGTCCCCCAATCAGTGCCTTTACCATCATAGCTCCATTCAGCACCGCCTCCAGCAAAAGCAGGTAAGGCAATGGATAAAGCGCAGAAAGAACTTGCCAATATTGTTGATAATGTCTTCATTTTTCTCTCCATGAAAGAATGTTTACTCAATAATAATTAGGGTCTGGACCCTAGGCAGGTAAATCTTTTTTAAAAGCCAAATTAAGGCAATTATATTGCTAAACTTGATTAAAGTTTAGACATGTAAATAAAAAACCCGCTGATTTGCGGGTTTCTTTTTTATGTTTATGTATTTACCCGTTGGCAAAATATTGGCCGCCATTGGCTGTTATAACCGAGCCTGTGATGAAGCCAGAATCATCAGAAGCAAGGAAAACGACACATCGCGCTATTTCTTCTGGTTCTCCTAGACGCCCAACAGGAATTTGCGGAATGATTTTTTCATTTAATATTTTCTCAGGTATGGCGCGCACCATTTCTGTTCCAATATAGCCGGGACAAACGACATTTGCGGTAATTCCTTTAAATGCCCCTTCCTGTGCAAGCGCTTTTGTAAAGCCAATATCGCCTGCTTTTGAGGCTGAATAATTGGCTTGGCCTGCCTGGCCTTTTTGTCCATTGATTGAGGAAATGGTGATAATCCGGCCAAAGCCGCGCTCTCTCATACCAGGCCATACGGGGTGTGTCATATTGAAGACGCCGTTGAGGTTGGTGGAAATGACATCATTCCAGTGCTGTGGTGTCATTTTATGGAACATGGAATCACGGGTGATGCCGGCATTATTGACAAGAATGTCAATTGGTCCCAAATCGGCCTCTACTTGCGCGATGCCATTGCTACAGACGTCATAGTCTGCAACGTTCCATTTATAGGTTTTAATGCCTGTTTCCGTGGTAAAGGCGGCAGCCTTTTCTTCATTGCCGGCATAGCTTGCCGCAACCTGATAACCAGCCTCCTTCAAAGCCTTTGCAATTGCAGCGCCAATGCCGCGTGTTCCCCCAGTTACCAATGCAACGCGTGTCATTATATTCTCCTCTTTTATATATTATATTAAATTGAAAAGGGTGCTTTAAATGCACCCTAAATATTTTATTGTTCTAGGGTTAAGGCAACGCCCATTCCGCCGCCAATACAAAGAGTTGCAAGACCTTTCTTGGCCTCGCGTTTTTTCATTTCATGGAGAAGAGTAACAAGGACCCGACAGCCTGAAGCACCTATTGGATGCCCAATGGCAATGGCGCCGCCATTCACGTTAACAATATCACTATTCCAGCCAAGACCTTGATTAACCGCACATGCTTGTGCTGCAAAAGCTTCATTTGCTTCAACAAGATCAAGATCATCAACCGTCCAACCGGCTTTTTCAAGGGCTTTTTGTGAAGCAGGAATCGGGCCTGTTCCCATAACTTTGGGATCAACACCGGCAATAGCCCATGAGGCAATGCGCGCCATTGGGGTTAGGCCTCTTTTTTCAGCCTCTGAAGCTTTCATTAATAAAACGGCGGCTGCTCCATCATTGATGCCTGAAGCATTGCCGGCTGTCACAGATCCTTCTTTATCAAAGGCAGGGCGTAGTTTTTGCATGGTTTCTATCGTTGCGCCATGACGGATATATTCATCGGCATCAACGATTGTTTCGCTTTTACGGGTTTTTACTGTAAAAGGCACAATTTCATCTTTGAACTTGCCAGCTTTTTGCGCGGCTTCTGCCTTGTTTTGCGAGGCTAGGGCAAATTCATCCTGCTGGTCGCGGCTAATTTGATATTGTTTGGCAACATTTTCAGCTGTTGTACCCATATGATAACCGTTAAAGGCATCCCACAGGCCATCTTTAATCATGCTGTCGATCATTTTATAATCGCCCATTTTAACACCTGCACGCAAATGTTGTACGTGCGGGGAAAGGCTCATATTTTCTTGGCCGCCTGCAATTACAATATTAGCATCTCCCAATGCGATTTGCTGCATACCAAGTGCTACCGCGCGCAGGCCTGATCCGCAAACCTGATTAAGGCTCCAGGCCGTTGTTTCAATCGGCAGACCTGCATTGAGTGCGGCCTGTCTTGCTGGGTTTTGGCCTTGTCCTGCGGTTAAAACCTGGCCAAGAATAACTTCATTAACATCCTCTGCTGCAATGCTTGAACGCTCAATCAGGTTGGAAATGACAGCTGAACCCAAATCATGGGCAGGACTATTGGCAAAGGCTCCGTTAAATGAACCAACAGCGGTGCGGCCCGCGCTTACTATTACAATATCTTCTATTGCCATTATTGGCTTCTCCTCTTTAATAGCAATATTGCCTGCCGTAGCATAAAGTTTATTATGCTTTTCACGGGGCCTTGCTCAAACTTAGTGTTCTAAATTAAAACAAATACGTCAATGATGAAGTTCGTATGTCAATAAGAAATTATACAATAAAATTATTTTTCTTCTTGCCGCCTAAAGGGATAGTGCTCATAATATTGGTAATCTGAGAGGGAATATTTTATGCCGCAATCATCATCGCAGTCGCCCGATAAGACGATTATTAAAAAATATGCTAATCGCCGGCTTTATAATACGGGTACCAGCACCTATGTAACGCTTGAAGATTTGGCCGTTATGGTGAAAAATGAGGAAGATTTTTGCGTTGTTGATGCAAAAACAGGTGAAGATATAACGCGCTCTGTTTTAACTCAGATTATTGTTGAGCAAG
>CALHLB010000124.1 GCA_938034375.1 uncultured Alphaproteobacteria bacterium
AATCAGGTTAAATTCACGGCGTTGCAGGGCAAAATCACCTATTTCATCCCAAACAGCTTCCAAAATATTATTAACACCAGGTTTTGCTTGCGGCACAGCATCAAACATAGATAAATCAATGTGGGCAACAGCGCCAACAAGTAAATTCGTATCAAAATTGATAAGCGGTTGATAAAGAACTTCAAAATTTAAACGGGCATTTTCAATCGCAATAATTTGCTTTTGAAGAAGACGCTGTTTCCTAAATCGTTGGTATAGCTTGTAGCCCATAAAACAAAAAAACAAACACGCAAGGCTTGTAACAATAATAACAACTGAAGACTTATAAAGATTACCGGCCCAATCATGAATGGCTCGCTTGTCCAAAACCAGAGAAAATGCAACAGGAAAACGATCGCTTGCTTTTTCAAAGTAAAGTATATGGTCAGAAAAACCATCTCTGATATTAGGCCCTGCCAAGGAATACCATAAACCACCATTTGGTAGAATAATATCAAGTTGCGAATATTTAATCATAAAAGAAGGCAATAAAATATTGGAAAAAAATTGTTCAGAAATAACAGCATAAATTCGCACACCGTTAGATGCTGTTTTAACAAGTATAGGCAGAGAAAACTGGCTGCCGCGCCATTCCGCAAAATCCAAATTCTTAGTTTTCCCTTCTGTGTATCGAGGAAAAGTAAGATTATTAAAAATATCATCACCGAAAGAACAAGCAATCTTTCCGTCAATGGCAACAATACCCATTGATAAAATAAAATCTTTCGTTGCAACCATGCGCTTTAAAGAAATAAGATCATCCGGCGCGCAGGAGCCTTGCGTTTTCAAAAGATATTTATTAATTGTAATTTCAGTTTGACCCAATATTTTTTCTGCCTCCCCCTTTAAAAAAGTTAAAACAAGCTCCGACTGGGTAGAAACATTCTCTCTACCTGTTTGATAAGTTTGATAAAAAGAAAAAAGCATTGGCAATAAAGCCGCAATCGCGAGCCAATAAATACCCCGCGTTAAAAAATAAGTACTCGATTTCTCTACAGTTTTAGATCGTCTAACTTGTTTTCTCATAATTCTATAAAATCAGAAAAATGGATAATTAACCTTTAAAGGAAGGCTTTTTTATTAAAAAAGATTTTCTTTTCCCCATTAAGCTGCTTTCGGTAAAGCCTGCTGTGTCACACGTGATTGCTCTTTACGCCGTTCTTCTGGTCTTTTTGATAAAGGTACCATTTTCTCGATAAGGCGCTTATAAACATCGACAGGCAAAGGTTTAGCAAAAAGATATCCTTGCGCTAGGCGCACGCCTTTTTCCCGCAAATATTCAACTTGCAAAGGCTCCTCCACCCCTTCAGCAACAACATCCATGCCCAAACTTTCAGCCAGACTGATTAGGCTATCAACAATAGGAGCAGAAAGAGAATCCGTACCAATAGCATCAATGAAAAGTTTATCAATCTTGATAACATCAAGGCCAAGTTGTTGAAGGTATGCAAGACCACCATGGCCAGTACCTGCATCATCAAGCGCCACCTGCGCCCCTAAAGATCGCATATTACGAATCACAATACGTGCGCGGTCAATGTCACTTAGGGGTTGGCGTTCTGTTACCTCAAACATTAATTGCTTATAACTAATTTTACTTGGACCAAAGATTTCTTTAATGTCTTTAATAATATCCAAATTTTCAAAATGGTCATCAAAAAGATTAATGCCTAGCTTCAAGCTTGGACGCCCTTCGTGTAAGTCTTCCATTTCATCAACAACGTTAATCATCAATGAACGCGTCATTGGAACGGCAAGGCCCGTTGCTTCGGCTAAGCCAATAAAAGCGCCAGGCGGTAAAATAGTACCATCAGGCTTTCGCCAGCGGATAAGAACTTCACACCCCATTAAAGCCCCGGTCTGAACATCAAACGTTGGCTGATAATAAGGAATGAATTCTCCAGCCTCAATACCTTCTTCAATTTCGTTCGTACGCTGTTTTTTAGGCCTCAAAGCATAAAGAATTAGAAGCCACAAAACCAATCCAATAAAACCGGCGCTAAAAATAGCCTTATTATAAAGAGAATCAAAGTCCTCCCAAATAACATCGTAAGGTGCCATTACAATAACATGAAATGGAAAACGACTAGAGGAAAGTGAGCTAGAAAAAATTCTTTCATCAAAGGGAAGTTCTGCCGTTGCTATATTTTGCTCTGGTGCCATATAAAGAATTGTACCATCGTCAAGCAAAGTGAGTGCAACGCCCTTCCCTCTCATCTTTTCAGGTATCACATCATCCGCCAAAGCCTCGCCAGGTAATATTGCACCCAGACTATAGCCAGAGGCTAAGTCCCAAGTTAAAAGGGAACGTAATTCCGAACTGCCAACGCGCTTGACCATTTTTATAGAAATATTTTCTGTCCGGCTGCGTAAGCCCCGTGAATTTTCATAAAAATTTGCAGGGTCACCAAACTGATTACACTTAATATTGCCGGCACTATCAACAATACCAATTTCCTGAACAAGAAATTGCTCATAAACCATGCGGCGCATGGCAAAAATATCATCCGAATCACAACTATTAACGCCTTGCAGCGCTAATTCAGACAGCATACCAAGAGCGCGTGTAACATTAACATCAGCGCGGGCAACCATGGTGGCGGCAATAGAACCAACCAGTTCTTCTCCCTGTTCTTGAGCATTTTTAACAAGGCTTTGATGCACAGCATAAGAAGGCAAAAACGCTGAACACGTCCCTGCTATAATCAATGCTATTTTGAAGAACTTGTTAAACAAAACAGACCTTACCTTTAGATTCGCATATAAGATTAAGGCCTATTCAGTTAAGAGCACATTAAACACCCCTTACAAATTTTAAAAATTCTATTCCTGGACATTAAGCATCAACGATAATTCACGTAATTGCTGCATGGTTGCTTCACTTGGCGCCCCCATCAAAAGGTCTTGTGCTTGTTGATTCATAGGAAATAAAGTAACTTCACGTAAGTTCTGTGCATCACATAAAAGCATAACAATACGGTCGATACCGGCAGCCATGCCCCCATGAGGCGGCGCGCCATATTGAAATGCGCGGTACATACCACCAAAGCGCTCCTCAAGAACAGATTCATCATAACCAGCAATCTCAAAGGCTTTTTTCATAACCTCTATCTGGTGGTTACGAATAGCGCCTGAACCAATTTCATAGCCATTACAAACAATATCATATTGATAAGCCCCAATAGTTAATGGGTCTTTATTTTCCAGGGCTTCAAGCCCCCCTTCTGGCATAGAAAAAGGGTTATGGTTGAAGTCAACTCTTTCCTCTTCCTCATTCCATTCATACATGGGAAAGTCGACAATCCAGCAAAGGGCAAAACGCTCCTCATCAACCAATTTTAGTTCTTCACCAATTTTCAAACGTGCATTACCAGCGAAAGAATAAAACTTTTTAGGATTGCCGGCTGCAAAAAACACCGAATCGCCAGCCTCTAACCCTAATTGCAAACGCAACGCCTCTGTTCGTTCCGCACCAATATTTTTGGCAACAGGCCCAGCACCTGCAATAGCGCCTTCTTCATCACGGAAGAAAATATAGCCAAGGCCTGGCTGTCCTTCACCTTGCGCCCATGAATTCATCCGATCACAAAAAGCTCGACTACCGCCTGTTTTAGCAGGAATAGCCCAAACCTGGTTTTTTTCATCGCTTTCAAGCATATTGGCAAAAACCTTGAAGCCAGACCCACGGAAATGTTCACTCACTTCTTCCATCTCAATCGGGTTGCGTAAATCAGGCTTGTCAGAACCATATTTACGAATGGAATCATTATACTGAATGCGGGGGAAAGTTTGTGTAACTGGCCTTCCCTGCGAAAACTCTTCAAAAATACCGCGCAAAACAGGCTCCATTGTCGTCAACACATCTTCCTGAGTAACAAAGCTCATCTCAAGGTCGAGTTGATAAAATTCACCTGGCAAACGGTCAGCGCGCGGATCTTCATCCCTAAAACAAGGTGCAATTTGGAAATAACGATCAAAGCCCGACATCATCAAGAGTTGTTTAAACTGTTGTGGCGCTTGAGGAAGAGCATAAAACTTGCCCGGATGTACACGAGAAGGTACCAGAAAGTCACGCGCACCTTCAGGAGAAGAAGCCGTTAGAATAGGTGTTTGAAATTCACTAAAACCAATATCATTCATACGATTACGCATGGATGCAATAATGGCTGATCGTTTCATGATATTAGAGTGCAATGTTTCACGGCGCAAATCAATGAAACGGTTTTTAAGGCGAATATCTTCAGGATATTCAGGCTCTTCAAAAACAGGCAATGGCAATTCTTTGGAATGTCCCAAAACTTCAAGTCCAAAACAAAATACTTCAATGGCACCGGTTGCAAGTTTATCATTCGCCATGGCTTCATCGCGTAATTTAACTTTACCATCAATACGAATGCACCATTCAGCCCTTACGGTTTCAACCAGTTTATAAGCAGGCGAATCGACATCGGCGACAACCTGCGTTAAACCATAATGGTCACGCAAATCAATGAATAGAACGCCCCCATGATCTCTAACCCGGTGAACCCAACCAGAAAGACGGACCTCTTCTCCAGCATGATCTTTTCTTAAATCGCCACAAGTATGACTTCTGTAACGGTGCATTGCTTTTTACCCGGCATTGATGAACACTTCTTGCACTGTGACCTGCACGTGTCTCAGAAATTTGTCAAGTATCAGTTGCCAATTGAATAATCCACCATTACGAAAAGACAAGTGAAAATTTTTGCGCTATAAAAAATTATGAAACCGATTACGACAACCAATTCCCTCATCGAAGCTTGCAAACGGCTTCAACAATCAGATTTTATAACCGTTGATACGGAATTTCTGCGAGAAACAACCTATTGGCCTAAACTCTGCCTTATCCAAATGGCTTGCCCAGGTTTTGATGTTATTGTTGACCCATTATGTGAGGGACTGGACCTTTCTCCTTTTTTCGAGCTCATGGCAAATAAGAATGTCATCAAGGTTTTTCATGCAGCAAGGCAAGATGTAGAAATTATTTATAATCTGGCAAAAGTTATCCCCTGCCCGTTATTTGATACACAAGTTGCCGCCATGGTTTGCGGCTTTGGTGATTCTGTAAGCTATGATCAGCTCGTTTTTCGCATTACCGGCAAACGCATTGATAAAACCTCTCGTTTTACAGACTGGACATTACGCCCTTTATCAGAAAAACAACTTGCCTATGCACAGGCTGATGTTACACATTTGCGTGATGTATATATTTCCCTAAAAGCCAATTTAGATGAGCAAGACCGCTCTTCATGGGTTTTAGAGGAAATGGCTGTTTTAACATCCGTTGATACTTATTTTATCAAACCAGAAAATGCCTGGAAGCGCATGAAACTGCGCGTAAAAAAACCACGCGAATTAGCCGTTATGCAACAATTGGCCGCATGGCGTGAGGCAGAAGCCCAAAGACGCAATGTACCGCGCGGTCGTGTTTTGAAAGATGACAGCATTTTTGAAATTTCAGCCCAACAACCAAAAAATCAAGCAGGTCTTGCCAAATTGCGTTCCCTTTCAAAAGGTTTTGAGCGTTCAAAGGCAGCTGAAGAAATTTTAAAAAATATTGCAATTGCAATGGAAATACCAAAGGAAACTTTACCCCCCGTCCCAAGAGGACGGCAATCACCAGAAGGTTCAAGCGCCGTAGTTGACCTTTTAAAGGTCTTGCTAAAGCATTGCAGCGAAAAACACGCCGTAGCAGCCAAAGTTATTGCAACAGTTGATGATCTTGAACAAATCGCCTGTAATGATGAAGCAGATGTCGCCGCCCTAAAAGGCTGGCGGCGCAAACTCTTTGGAGAAGATGCGCTTGCCATCAAAAAAGGTGAATTAGCACTAAAAATCAGTAACAGACGCGTTACATTAGCAAGAATAGAAGCAAAGACATATTCTAATTAGTATTTTCGAAAAATATAGGATAGTTATCTGGGCTGCCCATAAATTTATTCCTCCCAATCTGCCAATAAAAGCGTTGTTTCAATATTGAGCAGTTTTTCCATCTGATTAAGGCGTTTTAATACTCTTTCGCCAATATGGGCAGCAAGGCTTTCATCCATTTCAAAAATTAATTTACCGTCTTCCAAGATAAACATGGTTTTAGATAAAGTTCCTGGCATAGAAGCAGAGATAAGATGGCCAAGACGAAAAGAAAGTCCTAAAAGACGCGCCCGTAAACGCATATCATCCTCTTTCAAAAGTTTTGAAAGCGCTGGCAATTTACTATCCGATAATTGCCCTTCATGACGAAAAAAACACGCAAGAGCAATAAAAGCACGCTCCTCATGAGTAACACTAATAAAAGCCGCATGAGCAATCGTATTAAGCGATTGCTCCCCTCTATAATCTGGGTGAGCGCGCCATCCAAGGTCATTTAGAAGACATGCAGCTTCTCGCAAACGGCGCTGGTTTTCATCCTCATCCAAACCGACAACGCGCATAAGTTTTTGCGTCCAATCACAAAGCTCCCGCGCATTAAGCGGACTTCTTGCACGCAAAAGAGATAGATCAGCAGCCCCTGCTAAAAGCCCATCATAACTGCGCTCTTCCTCACTTAAAGCCTCAAATAAAACACCCTCACGAACACCAAGCGCACTCATGACAATTGCTTTAGGCTCCATTTCTTCAATGACTGCCAAAAGTAAAGCAGCACCATAATGAATAAGAGGTGCGCGGTTTTTTGAAACCGTATTAATGGACGAAATATCCTCTAAAGGCGTCTCCAGAATATCTTCACAAAACCGCTCCATTTCTTTTGCAGAAAGGGTATAATGATGCACGACATGTAAGGGATAGTCATTTTGTTCCATGTGCAAATAAGCCAGCGAACGCCACGTACCCCCAATGGCATAAAATACTCTTTTTTTACCCCCTTTTAAAAGAGCATTATCTTTTAAATGTTTTTTTGATATTTTATAAGCTTGTTTGCCACAATCATCCTTATCCTCTGAAAGATCTTTCAGGCGTAAAGCACCAAGGGGAAAACTTTCCCTTCCCCCAATTAAATCGTCACAAATATCAGATATTTCAAGGCTACCTCCACCCATATCCCCCATAATACCATTAGCATCATAGATACCAGATAAAATCCCATAGGCTGAATAAAGCGCTTCATCTTCACCACTTAAAAGGCGCGGTTCCGTTTGGCTAATTTCTGAAACCCGTTCAATAAATTCATCACCATTGGAAGCTTCACGCGCTGCAGCTGTTGCAAGCACGATCAATTCAACAGCGCCCAACTGGTCTGAAACGGCCTTAAAGCGATGAATAGCCGCAATAGCTGCGTCCATCGCATCCTCATCAAGTCTACCCGTTTCAGCAACCCCATGCCCCAAACCACAAACAGCTTTCTCATTAAACAAAGGGTGTGGCGAACGCGAAAGCCGTTCATATACGACAAGGCGAACAGAATTGGAACCAATATCAATGATTGATATTGGCCCATGCCCATGCAAGCGGCTGGGCGCATAGTTCAAATCATCATCCTGCAAGGAATGAAGTTTGATGGTTTCAAGAGATTTTTCTAGGGGAATGATTTTGGAGAGCTTGGCCACGACCGGATAAACTTGGATTTGTCATAAAATAATGGTGACAATTAAATGCTTCTTCTCCTGCCTGTAAGTCAACCCTTTTTGCAGTACCATCTTCTAAAATATCCCAACTCTGCTCATTATCGAGCAAATTTGCAACCATAATTTGGTCAAGCACTTGTTGGTGCACCGTTTCATTTTTCACAGGAACAAGCGTTTCCACCCGCCTATTCAAATTACGAGGCATCAAGTCAGCCGAGCTAATATAAACCGAAGCCTCCTTAGAAGGCAGGCCATAGCCATTACCAAAACAATAAATACGAGAATGTTCAAGAAAACGTCCAACAATCGAACGGGCACGAATATTTTCAGAAAGACCGGGAACCTGTGGGCGTAAACAGCAAATACCGCGTACAATCAACTCCACCATAACACCTGCATTACTGGCTCTATAAAGACCGTCAATAATATCTGGATCAACGAGCGAATTCATTTTAAGCCAGATTTGCCCGGGTTTTCCCTCCCGTACCTGCAAAATCTCATTTTCAATATGGTCCAATATAATTTGCTTAGCCGTGAACGGAGAAACCCCAAGATGTTTGAGATTTTGTGGTTCAGCATAACCAGTAACAAAATTAAAGATACGCGTTACATCGCGCGCAATTTCTGAATCAGCCGTAAACAGGGAAAGATCAGTATAAATACGCGCCGTGATCGGGTGGTAATTTCCTGTGCCTAAATGGCAATAACTGGCAAGACGCCCCCCTTCACGGCGGGCAACATAAGAAAGTTTGGCATGAGTTTTAAGCTCAAGAAATCCATAAACAACCTGAACCCCTGCTCGTTCAAGCTCATTGGCCCATTTAATATTCGCCTCTTCATCAAAACGCGCTTTCAACTCAACAAGCGCTGTCACCTGTTTGCCAGCCTCAGCCGCATCAGCAAGCGCCTTGATAATCGGGCTATCATTCGAGGTGCGGTAAAGCGTTTGTTTAATGGCAACAACATCAGGATCTGCCGCCGCTTGTTTTAGAAACTGCAAAACAACATCAAAAGATTCATAAGGATGATGAACAATCATATCTTTTTCACGGATAGCAGCAAAACAATCACCACCAGCCTCCCGCACCCGTTCAGGAAAGCGTGCCGTATAGGGCTTGAACTTCAAAGCTGGTAAATCCAGCTTGGTAAGCTGTGAAAGTTCATTTAAAGCGAGCATGGAAAGGTTATAGGATATATTTTCCTTATCAACAGAAAGCTTTTTGGAAATGAATTCTGCCAGATTTTCTGAGGCGGAATCATCAACCTCCAAACGAATGGGAATACCGCGTCGGCGCCTCTTCAGGGCCGTTGCAAAAACCCGCATCAAGTCTTCAGCCTCTTCCTCAATTTCAATATCAGAATCGCGGATGACCCGAAAGGCCACCTTTGCAAGAACTGAATAACCAGGAAAAAGTTTATCAATAGAAAGGGCAAGCGTTTCTTCCAGCGTTATAAAGCGAAAACTCTCTTCATCTTCCTGCGATGACGCTTCCGCAGATGGTAAACGAATAAAGCGCTCCCCAGTACTTGGTACCCTTAAAAGCGCCATCATCTCTTCTTTATCGTCATCATGGACCAAATGCAAAGCAAGGGAAAAGCCCTTATTCGGTATAAAAGGAAATGGATGGGCAGGATCAATTGCCAAAGGGGTTACAACAGGAAAGACATGATTTAAAAAATAATCCTCAAGCCATTTGCGATCGGAAGAAGTTAAGTCTTCCTCATTCACAAAGCTGATTTTTTCTTCCATCAACTCCTGCTTCAAATGCGCCCAACACTCATGCTGCGCTTTTACAAGGCAATCCACCTCTAACTTGATTTGGTCCAATTGCTGTTGCGGCGTTAAGCCATCATCGCTAAGCTTACTTATTTGAGCGCGCGCTTGGCCCATTAGACCGGCAACCCGCACCATGAAAAATTCATCAAGATTATTTGCTGAGATGGAAAGAAAAAGGACACGTTCCAATAAGGGATGGCGCTTATTGCCCGCCTCTTCCAAAACACGTTTATTAAACTGTAGCCACGAAAGCTCTCTATTGATAAATCGTTTAGGGCTTGCCATCAAATCAGAAAATAACACCTTTTCTTTCACACTCATCTCTTGAGCGCCAGTACCGGTTACAATATCACCTTCCAATATGTCATCAGTCCCTAGAGTTTCATCCATCAGTTTCACAACTTTCCAAATTATATTTACGTCGCATTTAGTTGCACAATACAACAGTTATATGACAAGTATTTTTCAAACATTTTTTTATGAAGATAAACGCTAAAAAGCCTGCTCCCAATCTGGCATAATTTCAGAAATCAAATGTCGCGTAATTGCTTTTCCCCTTGAAAAAGCTTCTTTATCAAGCAAATCAACCACAATCCGAATAGAAGAAAGTGAGCGTTCCATGCGCTGCACAAGGTAATCAATTGCCTTTTCATCAATCAGTATTTGACGATCAGAAAATTGTTTTACAAGCACCTGGCGCAATAAAACATCATCAGGACTACCGATTGATATAGGTGTAGCGGCCCTTAACCTAGAAGCAAGGTCCGGTAAGTTGGTTTTTCCATCAAAATTACTGTCTTCAGCTGTTAAAAGCAGGTAGCCCTGCCCCCCACGCACCATATTAACCAGATGAAACAGGGCGGCCTCATCAAGACCAGGCATAAAAATGTCTTCCAATACCAACGCGCCTGTTTGGAGCCAGGTTTCTGTAAGGTCAAAAGTCAAATTCTTTGCACGATGATGTTGTGCGCCGGTGCGCGCAGCCCAGATTTTACTTAAATGCGTCTTTCCAGAACCTGAAGGCCCCGTTAAAAGGCATACATTCGCTGGCCATTGCGGCCATGACTGAATATAGTTGAAGGCTTGTTCATTTGCGCCACTAATAATGAAATCTTCTTTGCTCATTGCCTCCTCAAAGGGCAAATCAAGTGTTAATTGAATCATTCTTGTCATAGTCATCTTTATTATTATCAAGCTTACCTTGTTGCCCAAGGTAAAGCCCGCTTTCCAGATAATGTTCTATACCAAAACGTACCAAAACACCAATACAAGCCGCAGCTGGAACAGCAATAAGCATACCAACAAAACCATAAAGAGAGCCAAATGAAAAAAGGGCAAACATCAGCCAGACGGGATGAAGTTGCACATAATTACTTAAAAGGCGCGGTTGTAAAACATTTCCTTCTAAAAACTGACCAACCATAAAAATAACAACAACAGCAACAATCATTGTATAATTTTGTTCTGGCAAAAATTGCGCCAAGGCCACACCAAAAGATATAACGGCCCCAATAAGCGCGCCGACAAAAGGAATAAAGCTGATTAATCCAATACCAAAGCCGATCAAAAGGCCAAATTTCAAACCGGTAAGGCTTAGGAAAACAGCATAAAAAATACCTAGAAGTAGACAAATCATACCCTGCCCGCGCACAAACCCCGCAATCATATCCGACATTTCTTGCGCCAACTTACGAATGGTTCCTGCATGATCTTTTGGCAACCAGTCATTGAGTTTGGCAATCATGTTATCCCAGTCATAAAGCAGATAAAAAGCAACAACTGGCGTGATGACAAAAAGTGAAATAATATTTAAGAAAGCCTGGCCACCATTAACAACTGATTTTAAAACGGCCGTAAGCCACCGCACAGCTTCTTCAACAAATGTGCCTGAATTATTGCGCAAATCATCTAATTCAAAAGGCAGATAAGCAGAAATCATAGACACCCAGTCAGACATTAAAAGGCCCTGCAATGTGTTTATATATTTCGGTATATTTTCAATAAAACCAACCAGTTGATCTGCTATCACTGGAATAATAACGAGAAGGAAAATAAAAAAGACAATTAGACAAACAAAAACAATTGTGATTGTTGCGCCTAAACGACTAATCCCCCATTTTTCAATTCTATCTGCGACAGGATCAAGAATATAAGCAACCACCATCCCCATAATAAATGGCAATAAGATATTAGAAAACAGGTAGACAAATCCTAAAAATAATAAAAAAGCAATAAGCCAATAAATGACCTGGCGCTGCAACGACATGTGAAATGCTCCAATATTTGCAAACAGGCTTATCAAATAACACATAATAAGAATAATTGGCGTGTATTTTTTAATTCGCGGCTTGCCATAAACAAAAAATTACGTTTCAAGCTTAATTAAAAATTTGTGGAGTGGTTTTTATATGTCAAACAATAAAGAAAACATGCCTTCCCCCCCTAAACCTGTTTCTTATGCAGATGCAGGGGTGGACATTGACGCAGGCAATGCAGTTGTCGATCGTATAAAACCACTTGTCAAGAAAACCGCGCGTCCTGGCTCAAATCCAGACCTTGGGGGCTTTGGCGGTCTTTTTGATTTAAAGGCGGCCGGTTTTAAGGATCCTATTCTTGTAGCGGCTAATGATGGTGTGGGAACAAAACTTAAAATCGCCATTGAGACAGACATTCACCAAAGCGTTGGCATTGACCTTGTGGCCATGTGTGTCAACGACCTTGTTGTGCAAGGCGCTGAACCACTTTTCTTTCTTGACTATCTTGCAACTGGTAAACTGAAAGAAGATCAGGCAACCAGCATAATATCAGGCATTGCAGAAGGCTGTACACAGGCTGAATGCGCCCTTATTGGCGGCGAGACCGCTGAAATGCCAGGCATGTATTCAAAAGGTGATTATGATTTGGCAGGCTTTTGTGTTGGCGCTGCTGAACGCGGGGAACTTTTACCCAAAAAAGACATGCAAGAAGGCGATATTTTAATAGGTCTTGCTTCATCCGGCATTCATTCAAACGGATTTTCTCTTGTACGAAAGCTTATCACCGATAATGGCTTCAACTGGAATGATAAATGTCCCTTTGACAGTGAAAAAACATTGGGGGCTGCTTTACTTGAGCCAACACGTATTTATGTAAAAGCTTGCCTTTCTGCTATTCGCAAAACACAGGCTATTAAGGCATTGGCGCATATTACAGGGGGGGGATTAAGCGAAAATATTCCTCGCGTTTTACCCGATAATTTATCAGCAGAAATCAATTTAGATCATTTAAATCCGCCTGCCGTTTTCAAGTGGTTTTCTGATCTTGGTAATATAACAAATCACGAAATGCTAAGAACTTTTAATTGCGGCATTGGCATGGTTCTCGTAGTTTCTGAAGAAAAGCAACAAGATGTACTGGATGCGCTTGAAGAACAAAATGAAACGCCTTTCATACTTGGCAAGCTTGTTAAGCACGGCGATGAGGGGGTTATTTATAAAGGACGCCTTTCCCTATGACAGCCCTTCAAAATACCCTGCCCAAAAAACGCATAGCCGTTTTAATTTCTGGCGGCGGCACAAATTTACAAGCCCTAATAGATGCATGTGAAAAACCTGATTTCCCGGCGGAAATTGTTCTGGTAATTTCTAATAAAAAGGAGGCTTTTGGCCTTGAACGGGCAAAAAAAGCCCAAATACCAACCAAAATTCTCTCCCATAAAGACTATGAGACACGAGAGCATTTTGACAGGGAGCTTCATGAAACTCTTGTGAAATCAGAAGTTGACCTTGTCTGCCTTGCAGGCTTTTTAAGGCTTTTAACATCTCATTTTGTTGAACAATGGCATAACAAACTTATCAATATTCACCCTTCCCTTCTTCCTGCTTTTAAAGGGTTGAATGTTCATCAGCGCGCCCTTGATGCCGGCGTTCGTTTTACAGGCTGTACGGTGCATATTGTGCGTGCAGAAATGGATGCCGGCCCCATTATTATTCAAGCAGCCGTTCCAATTTTGCAAAATGATACAGAAAGCATTTTGGCTGCAAGAATTTTAAAATCAGAACATGAAGTCTATCCCAAGGCACTTTATTTAATGGCAACAGGTGATGCTTATGTTGAAGGGGATAAGGTCCTGTTAAAAAATAGGGGTGCATTGCCAGACTCCCTTATTCATCCCATCTTATAATTTGACATTTTGCCATTGACGTTTTGCTTTATCTAAACCACTTTCTAAAACGTTAATAACAGATTTTTAAAAGGTGAACTAAAGTGCGACTTTCTTTAAGTTTAGTGACATTTTCGATATTTATATTTTTCCTTACGCTTGCTGCTTATAGCCATGAAAATACAAGCGGTGATGCATCGTTCAAAAACACTCCATCATGCAATAGCCCTACCCTATTAAAGAAAATCACCAGACAATTTAATAAAAAGAGTGAAAAAGCAGGAAGTGGCAATTTACAAATTACTCAAATAGAAAATGTAAGGCAAACAGACTTAAACTCAAAGTCAGCAAAATTTGGAGAAAGGCGCTATTGTGCCGCCCATATTCATTTGTCAAACGGCACACACCCAACACTCTATTACCTAATAAAAGAAAGTTATGGCTTTACTGGCTTAACATCAGGTATGAATTTTTGTGTTATTGGCCATGATCGTGTTCGCGCCCATGGGGCGAAGTGTCGTTCTGTTAGAAAACCATTTTAATATGTTCAAATCACTCAATATACCCTTAAAAATTACCTTATTTTTCTTCCTAACCTGCGCTTTAACAACAGTATTTCAAGCACAAGCACAAGAAGCTAAGTTTCAGGATTGGTCTGTCATATGCGAGAAAGATTTTTGCGCGGCTTCTACAAAAGACCAACGAAATAACACCCATAATCTAACCTTAAGGCGCGATAACAGTGCCAAAGCATTGTGGAATTTTTCTGTAGCTCTCCCCCGTGATACAGGACGAATGGAGCCTAAAAATATACGTGTTGCCGGCCATCGCCCAGCAGACCTTAAAAGAAAACGCGACTTTACGCTTTCCAATGATCACCACACAGTTAATTTCACAGATTCAGGCACAATACAGCTTGTTTTTCGCCGAATAATTGATGGCCGCCGCCTGTTTATAGATTTTAAAAACTCCAAAAACCGCACAATAAGAGCAAGCTTTTCCTTAAATGGCCTGTCTGCTGCCCTTTTATATATCGATGAACAGCAAAACCGTATTGCATCACGCAGGCAAATTAGTTTAACGCTCGAGCGCCCAGTAACATTAAAAAAGACAGCTGAAGAATTGGCATTCTTAAATCACCAAACAACAAATGATCCCGAAATTTGCGATTTAAAAGCGCAAGAGCTTTATGCCGCCGGCGTAAGTGTTGAAAAACTGGATGAAAATAATCATCTCGTAATCATTCCATGTTTTCTCGCAGCATATAATAGCGGGGCGCGCCTTTTTCTCGTTCAAGAAAAGGAGCAGAAATCAATTCTTCTTTTATGGGCGCATTATACTCAATTAACAGGTTGGAGCGGGACAGACATTCTCTCTAATGTTTCATTTGATAATCAAACAAATAAAATAACCATGATACATAAAGGCAGAGGTTTGGGTGATTGCGGTGTTTTTGCACAATGGCATTGGCAAAAAGATTTTTTTATAATGAAGGAATTGCGCGCAAAAGAAAATTGCGATGGCAAAAATGATGAATGGCCGCTTATTTATAAAGGACAAAATTGAATTTTATAGCGTAATCCTTACAAAATGAGAATCATTTTAAAGGAAAAGATGAGCGTCAAAAAAAGTGCCTAAATTCATAATTAATTTATATGTGCTTAGACATATATTTGGATATATATAAGGACCAATGAAATAAACATTTAGGCAATGGTTGAAGATTACCTATATAGAGTTATAAAACGACCTCACGTTAGACTCTGTTAAAAGCCAACTATCAACATGGCCAGCTAGCAGGGTCTCTATAAACAGGCAAGAGATATAAAATATTCATGGAATATATTTTCTATTTAGTTATCGGTTTCACACTCTTAATTTTCGCAGGTGACTTTTTAGTGCGTGGCGCCGTTTCTTTAGCAGAATCTTTCGGTATTCCAGCTATCGTAATAGGTCTTACCATTGTCGCTTTTGGCACATCAGCACCAGAACTTGTTATTTCCATCAAGGCCGCTCTTGAAGGGCATAACGGCATTGCAATGGGTAACGTTGTTGGCAGTAATATTGCCAATATTCTGCTCGTTCTGGGCATCCCTGCCCTTATAAAAGCCATTCCCTGCGGGGGCGCCGGCTCTGCGCGTAATGCCTTTTTCATGATAATTGTGACAATAGTATTCATTATTTGTTGCTGGTATCAGCCCCTGACATATATTCATGGTCTGGTTTTATTGGCTCTTTTAGCACTATTCCTAATCGATTCAGTGCGTTTTTCCCGCAAACAAAGAGAACTTGGTGCTTGCCTGGAAGATCCTTTGGATGAAATAGAAGGACGCACGAATAATAAACTCCTCGCGCTGCTATTTGTTGTTCTGGGTATAATTGGCCTACCTATCGGTGGTCATTTAACTGTCAATGGCTCTGTTGGTATTGCAACATTTTTTAATGTTTCTGAAGCCGCCATTGCACTTACGATCATTGCTATTGGCACCTCTTTACCAGAACTGGTAACAGCTATTATTGCAGCCCGCAAAGGGCATACAGAATTAGTCATGGGTAATATCATTGGCTCCAATGTTTTTAATATTGCAGCAATTATTGGAACAACCGCTCTCATAGCTCCAATTGAAACGCCATCACGCATGTATCATTTTGATTTATGGGTTATGGTCGGTGCATCCGCTTTTCTTCTGCCTTTCGCATTTTTCTGCATACCCATTAAAAAACGTATCGCCGCTTTAATGCTTCTCAGCTATGCTGCTTATCTCTTTATGGTATTCAAACTGGAAGTTTAGGGATGTCTCAATTGCAAAAAAAAGCCCTCATAACAGGGGGGGCAAAGCGCATTGGCAAAGCCATAGTGGAAAATTTGGCCGAAAACGGCTGGAATGTTGCAATTCATTGCAATAATTCCAGAATAGACGGCGATGAACTGGCTGAAAAAATTAATCAGAATGGTGGGAAGGCAACCGTTATTGTTGCTGATTTAAGCGATTTTAACGCGGTTCAAGAAATCATCCCTAATGCTAATAAGGCTCTTGGCGCACTTTATCTTCTCATCAATAATGCCTCGGTTTTTGAAAGCGATACATTACAAAATACAACACCTGAAAGCTGGAATTTTCACAATCAGGTCAATTTAAAGGCCCCAATATTTTTAAGCCAGGCCTTTGCAGATCAGCTACCTCACGCAAGCTGCGGTAATATTATCAATATTATTGATCAGCGGGTTTTGAAGCTCAGTCCCGAGTTTTTTTCCTATCAACTCACAAAAAGCGCATTATGGACTGCAACGCGCACAATGGCTCAAGCCCTTGCCCCAAAAATTCGCATTAATGCTATTTCTCCTGGTCCCACCCTACAAAATACCCGACAAAAATCACAAGACTTCCAAGCACAGCTAGATAATATCTTGCTGAAAAAAGGCGCTAATCTCAATGAATTTGGCGAGACTGTTCGATACCTTGTAAATACCCCCTCTATAACAGGGCAAATGATTTGCCTTGATGGTGGGCAACATTTAGCATGGGAAACACCAGATATTGCAGGTATTCCAGAGTAAGGCCCCAGAATAAGGTCTAAGGGACGGTTAAGCGAGCATTCCAGTGAATGACAAAAAAAACGATGCACTTGAAAATGAGGAAGGCATAAAACGTACCCTCAAAGACGGCGCGGCGATAATTGCTGATTTCGTCAAACGCCTGCCTAACCAACCAGGCGTTTATCGCATGATTGATATTCAAGGGGACGTTTTATATGTCGGCAAGGCCCGCTCTTTAAAAAAACGGGTTTCAAACTACACAAAAACCAATGGCCTTTCCGCCCGTATCATCCGCATGGTGCAAGCAACTGTTACGATGGAATTTGTAACAACAAACACAGAAACCGAGGCCCTGCTACTAGAAGCAAATCTTATTAAACGATTTAGACCACGGTTTAATGTGTTATTACGGGATGATAAATCCTTTCCCTACATTTTAATTACAGATGATCACGAAGCCCCGCAAATAACCAAGCACCGCGGTGCAAGACAAAGAAAAGGGCGTTATTTTGGTCCATTTGCAGCAGCCTGGGCCGTTGATAAAACCATAAACGCACTACAAAAAGCTTTTCTTTTACGATCATGTACCGATAACGTTTATGAAAGCCGTTCCCGCCCCTGTCTGCTTTATCAAATCAAGCGCTGTTCCGGCCCCTGTACGGGGGAAATAAACATTGAAGATTATGGCGCTCTTGTGCGTGAGGCAGAGGCTTTTTTAAGCGGCAAAAGCAGCCATGTAAAAAAGCAACTCGCTAGGCAGATGGAGCAATCCTCCAATGCTCTCGATTTTGAACAAGCAGCAATTTATAGAGACCGCCTATCCTCCCTTTCCATGATACAAAGTCATCAGGGCATCAACCCCCAAACAATTGAAGAAGCAGATGTTTTTGCAGTTCACCAAGAGGGCGGGCAAGCTTGCGTGCAAGTTTTTTTCTTCCGCACCGGGCAAAACTGGGGTAATCGCGCCTATTTTCCGCGCATAGATAAAAGCGATACCCCTACTACAATTCTAAGTGCCTTTTTAGCACAATTCTATGACAATAAACCCTGCGCCTCCCTCATTTTACTGTCTCAAAAATTGAATGAACAAGCGCTTTTACAAGAAGCATTGAGCGAAAAAAGCGGCCATAAAGTATCTGTTTTGATACCCCAACGCGGCGAAAAACGCGATGTGGTCAATGATGTAACCGATAATGCCAGAAAGGCCCTTGAAAGAAAATTGGCAGAATCATCCAGCCAAATGAAATTGCTTGAAGGCATCAAAGAAACTTTTGGCCTTGAAGAGGTGCCAGATCGTATTGAAGTTTACGACAACTCCCATATCATGGGAACCAATGCCGTTGGCGCAATGATTGTTGCCGGTCGGGACGGTTTTTTAAAAGGCCAATATCGCAAATTCAACATTAAGGATGAAACGTTAGAACCAGGCGATGATTACGGTATGATGAGAGAAGTTATGCGCCGCCGTTTCACCCGTTTAATGAAGGAGCAACCACTGAAAAATGATAATAATACTATTAAAGATGATGGAACAGGTTGGCCAGACCTCTTGTTAATTGATGGGGGCAAAGGGCAACTTAAAGCTGTCACTGAAACACTTGCAGAGCTTGGCCTTGAAAACCTGCCTACCATTGGCATTGCCAAAGGGATTGAGCGCGATGCTGGGCGGGAAAAGTTTTTTATGCCAGGAAATGAATCTTTCATGCTACCAGAACGTGACCCCGTTCTATATTTCATTCAGCGCTTGCGTGATGAAGCCCACCGATTTGCCATTGGGGCGCACAGAACCAGACGCAAAAAAGAAATGGTAAAAAATCCCCTCGATGAAATTGATGGCATTGGCCCATCCAGAAAACGGGCCCTTCTTCAGCATTTTGGCACTGCAAAAGCCGTAAGTCGCGCCGGCATGGAGGACTTAATCAAGGTTGAAGGCATTAGCAATCATGTTGCAAGAATTGTGTATGACTTTTTTCAAGACAAATAATTCATATTTCCGGCAAAATGCACTAGTAAAATCTATCATATGTAACACCAAGCTTTTTGCTTGCAATTTTCACTCCATTTTGGTCATGTCACATTCATGAATACAAAAATTATCAATAAGAATGATAAAGCCCGTGAAAGGGCCTTAAGCCTCAGTCTACCCAATATTCTGACTTATGGGCGCATTTTATCTGTGCCGGCCGTTGTTGGCTGTTTTTTCATCGATTCGCCTGTCGGTAACTGGCTTGCTTTCTCGCTTTTTTTACTAGCTTCAATTACAGATTTTTTTGATGGATATCTGGCGCGCGCCTGGTCGCAACAGTCAGCCCTTGGGCGTATGCTTGATCCGATTGCAGATAAGCTTTTAATCGCTGGTTGCCTTTTAAGTTTATGCGCTTTTGATATAATTACATCTTGGTCTTTATGGGCAGCAGTCATTATTTTATTTCGAGAAATTGCTGTTTCAGGCCTGCGCGAATTTCTAGCCTCATTACAAGTAAGTGTGCCTGTTACACAGCTTGCAAAATGGAAAACGGCACTTCAAATGGTTGCCCTTGCCGTTCTTTTAATTGGCCCTGCCCTTAATGAAACCATTGTCAATTTCGGCCTTATCCTTTTATGGATCGCCGCTTTTGTTACATTAATAACAGGCTATGATTATTTCAGGGCTGGCCTTCGCCATTTATTGGAGGATGACGCATGAGACTGGTTTATTTTGCCTGGGTAAGAGAACAAGTAGGCTTGGCAGAAGAAGAAGTTACCTTGCCCAATGAGGTTCGCACGATTGCCGATCTTTTTACCTGGCTCTCAAGCCGCGGCGACTCATATGCTGTTTTCAAGCAAGCAGACCAATTGCGCGCCGCCATCAACCAAGAACATGTAAACCATAATACCAGTTTGAAAGATGCTATTGAAATTGCTCTTTTCCCCCCCATGACAGGTGGTTAGAATGGCAAAAATAACCGTTCGCATTCAGCGAGAAGCTTTCAATATCAATGAAATATCTGAAACCATGACAGGAAGTCATGCCCCCAATGTTGGTGCTTTAGTCACCTTCACAGGCTATTGCCGCGATGAAGAAGGCACACTTTCTGCCCTTGAACTTGATCATTATCCTGGCATGGCTGAAAGTGAAATTACCCGAATTTCAAAAGAAGCGACAAAACGCTTTAATCTTGATAGTGTAACAGCCATTCACCGCTATGGCAAAATGGCACCTGGAGAGCCAATCGTGCTGGTTTCTGCCAGTAGCCGCCACCGCAGAGCAGCTTTTCAAGGCGCTGAATTTATTATGGATTTTTTAAAAAGCCGCGCTCCTTTCTGGAAAAAAGAACATAAATCAAATGGCGCTTCAGGGGCGTGGGTTGATGCCAAGCAGGATGATGAGGAAGCGCTTTTGCGATGGCAAAAATAAAAGGCTTCACCTTTTCATAAAGATGAAGCCTTTAAAAAAATTCTTTGAGAAGAATTATCCAGCAATTTCACGTTCAGCAAACCAGAATGCAATTTCTTCAGCCGCTGTTTCAGCTGCATCAGACCCGTGAACAGAGTTTTCACCAATTGAAAGGGCAAACTCTTTACGAATTGTTCCCTCATCCGCTTCAGCCGGGTTGGTTGCACCCATAACCTCACGATTTTTAACAATCGCATTTTCCCCTTCAAGAACCTGCACAATTGTCGGACCAGAAGACATGAACTCTGTCAATTCACCAAAAAATGGACGTTCTTTATGAACAGTATAAAAGGCTTCTGCATCTTTTAAAGACATCCAAACACGCTTTGAAGCAATAACACGCAGGCCAGCTTCTTCAAGTTTAGCGGTAATGTTACCAGTTAAATTGCGGGCTGTTGCGTCCGGCTTAATCATTGAGAAAGTACGCTCAAGTGCCATGATTTAAATCCTTGATTATCAATAAGCTTTAGATGGCAGCTTCATACCCTCGCATTGCCCCTGTTACAAGAGGTAATGAGAAAGATAATAGCTTAAACCCCTTCATAACGTTGATCTATCGCTTCAAACCACGTTTTTACGGGATCGTCGGAAGCAAAAATATCAAAACCAGCAGTTTTTAAAGCCCATTTCAAAGTTCCATAAACAATCAAATCAGCATAAAGCGGCTCTTTGCCGCCAATGAAACGCTGTTCTGCAAGCATAGTCCGCAAAGGCTTTAGCCCCTCTCTAAAAGCTTCAATATTTTCTTGTGAAGCATTTTGCACATCTTCAAGGCGTGCGCCTAGCATATTCTCGCGCGTTTTGCGAAAATAAGCCTGATCTGTTGCGGCCAAACTGTCATGAATGTTTTTAACAACCAGTTTGATAATTAACGGAATAAGTGTTGTATTTGTCCAGCTTTGAACAAACTTTGCAGCAGCAACACCTTCAGGACCATTGAAAAGTTTTGGCTTTTCAGGAAATTTTTCTTCCAAATAAAGAGCAATTGCAAATGAATCGACAACTTTATCGCCCCCACTTTCCAAATAAGGTAGTGTTTTTTGTTCAGTCGCCACATGCTCTTTAATCTTTGTGAAGGGGGTAGCTATAGTTTCAAAATCAACGCCTTTATGGGCTAAAGCAGCTTTTGCACGCCAACAGGTAGGTGAAAAACGAAAACTTTCATCTAAACCACACAGATCATAAAGTTTAATAGACATGAGACGCTCCCTCTTTTGTCTTTTTTTTAATTTCAATTCTTGATAAATGTTATCACGTAATTATGAAAGTCTTTTCAGTGCTCTTTCACTAATGTGTGAATTCGTATCTCGCTTAAATAAACAAAGGTTTTGAAATTTTATGCTGCATGTCAATGATGTCACCTATCGCATAGGGTCGCGCACTCTTTTCGACAAGGCAACCATGGCTCTTCCAACCGGCAGCAAAGTGGGTCTTGTTGGGCGCAACGGTACCGGAAAATCAACCCTTTTCAAACTTATAACAGATGAAATAAGCCCCGAATTAGGCGCCATCAGCCTGCATAAAGGCATTAAAATTGGCCAGGTAGCACAGGAAGCACCAGGCAATGATGTCTCGTTAATCGATACGGTTTTAAAAGCTGATAAAGAACGCCTAGCCCTTTTGGAGGAAGCCAAAAGCGCAACAGATCCTGAAAGAATTTCAGAAATTCAATTACGACTGGCCGATATTGGCGCCCATAGCGCAACGGCGCGCGCTGCATCCATTCTAAATGGTCTTGGTTTTAATGCAGAAGCGCAACAGCGCCCCTGCCATGAATTTTCAGGCGGTTGGCGGATGCGCGTGGCTTTAGCAGCAATATTATTTTCGCAACCAGATCTTCTTTTGCTTGATGAACCAACAAATTATCTCGACCTTGAAGGAACCCTATGGCTTGAAAACTATATCAATCGATACCCTTATACCGTCTTTCTTATCAGCCATGATCGTGACCTTTTAAATAAATGCGTCAACACAATCGTTCATCTAGACCAGGCAAAACTTACTCTTTACAAAGGCAATTACGACCTATTTGACCAACAACGCCGTGAAAAGCAGGCTTTACAACTTAAACTTAAGTCAAAACAGGAAGATCAACGCCGCCATATGGAAGCATTTGTTGAAAGATTCAAAGCTAAAGCTTCCAAAGCGAAACAGGCTCAAAGCCGGCTTAAAGCGCTGCAAAAAATGCAGCCGGTTGCTGCAATGATTGATGATCACATCAAACCTTTTCATTTCCCAAATCCCAAAAAGCGCCTATCCCCCCCTATTATTCATATTGAGGAAGGTTCTGTTGGCTATGAAATGGGGAAACCAATTTTAAAAAAAATCGGCGTTTCGCTCGGTCCAGATGATAGAATTGGCCTTTTAGGTGCCAATGGTAATGGCAAATCAACCATGGCTAAACTTCTGGCAGACCGCTTGAAAATTGAAGAAGGTCATATGAAGCGCGCCCATAAAATGGGTATAGCCTATTTTGCACAACACCAACTTGACGAACTACGCCCTAATGAAAGCGCTTACGATCACATCAGAAAACTGATGGATGACACAATGGAAAACGTAACAGAAGCCCAGGCCCGCGCGCGCGCAGCGGCAACGGGCTTTGATAGTGCAAAAATGGATATTCCTGCCAAAAACCTCTCTGGTGGCGAAAAAGCAAGGCTTTTGCTCGGCCTTTCCACCTTTCACGGGGCGCATTTACTTATATTGGATGAACCAACAAACCATCTTGATATTGATAGCCGTGAAGCACTTGTCCATGCGCTGAACGAATTTGAAGGCGCTGTTATACTTATCAGCCATGACAGATACCTTCTAGAAGCCTCTGCCGATCGTTTATGGCTTGTTGCAAATGGAACAGTAAAGCCATATGAAAATGATCTTGATGAATACCGCTCTTATATTCTTTCATTGGGAAAAACGCCTAAGAAGAGCAAAGAGGCAATATCGGATAATTCAGAAACAGCACAAGAAAAACGCAAACTTAAAGCACAAGAGCGCGAAAAGCGCGCGCCCCTTATTCAAAAAATAAAAGAACTTGAAAAGAAAATGGCGCTTTTGGAAAAAAAGTTGAAACTGGCAGATGAAAAGTTAAGTCTTCCAAACCTCTTTACAGACCATAAAGACAAAGCCGCCGAACTTGCCATTATTCGTGCCAGGCTAGCAGATGACATGGCAAAGGCAGAAGAAGAATGGCTTGAAGCAAGCGCCTCCCTGGAAGAAACAGAATAATTACATTTTAGGGTTAGGACCTATTAATTAACAGGTGATTGGTTGAAAGTAAAATTCCGCCATGCTTTTCAAGCTTTCTTTTCCCATCGCCCCATTGCATTTTGCGCCCAATATGTAACAGTATGACCAGCAGCTTTTTCTTCTTTCCAACTAAGACGTGCCTGAGTTAAAGCCTGCCTGTCATGTCCATCAAAAAGATAGATGACCCTTTCATAATTTTCAGTATAGGCAGTTTTAGCGCCATCAATTAAAAAGCGAATCGCCGCCTGATTAGGATTATCGTCCTCATCTGTTAACCAGATGGGATGATCCATCGCCTCCCCTTCTCCCTTCATGCTATGTGGCAGAAAACTATCATCCTGATAGGTCCATAAATATGTATTGAGTGCCTTGATTCGCTCTTCATCGGTGCCATGAATAACGACATTCCAGTTTCTGCTTAACGATTTTCTCAACAAATCGGGCAAAACATCCTGAACAGGTTTTGCCATTAGGTGATAAAATAAAATATCAGTCATTTAATTTCAACAAGATAGCTGCCTTTATAAAAATAATACCATAATAACCTTAGGGAAAGCTTGTCTTTTTTTAACCATATCCGATAATCGATTTATTTTATAACCCAATCCTTTTAAAATGATGTTCATTTTAAAAGAAAAATATGGCCAAAACACTTAATCATTTCAAAGTGAATGAGCCATAAACACTTACGGACCAAGCCAATGCTCTTTATGAAGAAAAAATGGCGTATTTTAGTAACGTTAGTAGCCAGCACTCTTATTTGTTTGCCAGCCAATGGCCAAACTTCTATCACTGTCCCCCTAAGTAATGATAAAAAAGATGTCATCGCCCCGCCAAGCTGTACTTTTGCTTGCACATATCTTGAATTACCAGCTTTTACCCGCCAGCTTGCACTAGCTGGTCCAACGGGTAGCTACAAAACAGCCCTAACAAGGCGTAAATTTCTGGACCGTATGGAAGAATGGCGCTTATTTTTAGAAATTTATCGCCAATCTATTGAACAAAAACAGTTTAATGCGCCAGACTGGAACAAAGCCAACATAACTTACAAAGTGGAATTAGGTCTCTATGACCAATTTTTTGAAAGCTATCGCAATGCCTATCAAATGGATAAGGCAGGTACAATTATATATGGCGTTGATGCCATCAAGACATCAACAATCTCGCAGGTTGTTCTGCCAAAAATACGACCACAATAAACAATTGCAATAAAGCATCCCCGCGCATGGTACCATTGAGGCATCATGCGCTTGGAGATATACGATTATTCATAATGATCGCGCACGAGACGATCCAACAAACGAACGCCAAAGCCAGACCCCCAGGATTGATTCGTCTGCGTTTGCGGGGAGGCCATGGCTACACCTGCAATATCAAGGTGCGCCCATGGTGTTTCCCCAACAAAGCGTTTAAGGAACTGCGCCGCCGTAATGGAACCAGCCGACCGGCCCCCAACGTTTTTCATATCAGCAAACTTAGATTCAATAAGTTTGTCATAATCTTTTGAAAGAGGGAGCCGCCAAACCTGCTCCCCCGTTGCTTGACCAGAAGCTGCAATTTGCAAAGACAAATCATCATCATTGGAAAAAAGGCCGGCATGATGATGGCCAAGAGCAATAAGGACAGCACCTGTTAGCGTTGCCAAATTTATCATGAAACGGGGTTCATATTTATCATTCACATATGTTAACGCATCGCATAAAACCAAGCGTCCCTCGGCATCTGTGTTGATAACTTCAATTGTCTGGCCAGACATGGAAGTAACAATATCACCGGGGCGCTGGGCATTGCCATCTGGCATATTTTCAACAAGTCCTAAAACACAAATAACATTGGCTTTTGCTTTGCGGCTTGCCAATGCATGCATAAGGCCAATAACGGCAGCAGCACCACCCATATCACCCTTCATATCTTCCATACCACCTGCAGGTTTTAGGGAAATACCCCCTGTATCGAAAACAACGCCTTTACCAATAAAAGCGATGGGTTTATCGTCTTTCTTACCGCCCATCCATTTCATAACGGCCAAACGCGGTGGGCGCACAGACCCCTGTGCCACCCCTAAAAGCGCACCCATTCTTAGGTCGCTCATTTCTTTTTCGGTTAAAATCTCAACTTCAACACCAAGCTTTGCAAGATCAGATGCCTTTGAAGCAAATTCAACAGGTCCTAAAATGTTAGCAGGTTCATTAACCAGAGTACGCGCCAGCAACGCCCCCTCAATAACACCTTCTTCCTTTTTCCAGCATTTTTCAGCTTCATCAGCCTGCTTTAAAACAAGCGTTACCGTGATAGCCTTATCTGCATTTTCTTTATCGTCTTCATCTTTTTTGGTTTTATAAGTATCAAAACGATAGGCATTGAGCTTCATGCCAGATGCTATTAAAGCAGCCTGGCTTGCCCCAATTTCTTTGACATCAAGCAAAATGCTGGTTTTTTCTAAATTACTCCCCGTTATAAGCGAGCCAAGCTTACCGCCAAGCGTTAGCCAGTCTGGTTCTTCCATTTCACTTATTTCACCAAGGCCAACAATAAGCAGACGATCTGCCTTTACCTTTTCCGGCGCAATTAAATCTAAAACAGAGAGGGACTTACCTTTAAAGCCTGTTGTTCTTGATGACTTTTCAAACAACCCCTCTGGAACGATTTTTGTTGCATCCTCTCCCAATTGGTTTTCACCAGCAGCAAAACAAATAAGCAATTCATGCTCATCATCACGTTTTTGCGAAAAATTAAATGTCAATGTCTTGGCCATAATCACCTTGCCTCACGTTCCAAAATCTCTGCTATTAATTAGGCGTTGCATAGTTGATATGACAAGGCTTGATTTAAAAAACTTGAATTTTCCCGTTAAATAAACAACTAAATTCGGTCTTAAAAGAGATAAAAATATAATTTAATCCCTTGTTAACCAGCTTTCTTCAACCCAAATTATTCTTGTCATGATATTAAGAAAATAATTAAAATAAAAAACATCTAACGATAGCTTGAACGGCAACGCAAAAGGGCCTTTAAAACATTTATGAATCGTATTCAGCTCTATATATTCATGCGCGCTGCCAAGGCCTTTTTGTTAACTGTTTCTGTGCTTATCGGCATTGTTTGGTTAACGCAAGCCTTGCAACAATTGGATTTAATGACGAATAAAGGCCAAAGCATCGTTATTTTTTTGCAAATAACATGGTTGGTCCTTCCCAAGTTTGTTGCCTTTATTGCCCCTGTTGCGGTTCTTATCGCAACTATTTTTACACTCAATACGCTTAATAATGATTCAGAGCTTGTAATCATAACCAATTCAGGCGCATCTCCTTATCTGGTCATAAAACCCCTTTTATTTCTAGCTCTTCTTGTTGCATTGGTGGATGCCTCAATTGCCCATTATTTTTCACCCAAGGCTCAAAGGGAGGTGCGAAGCTTCTTTACGGAAATCAACTCAGATTTGATTTCAAGCATTATTAAACCAGGTGAATTTGCAAGCATAGATAAAGGCATTACTTTTTATGTCGGCGCACGAGATGGCAACGGTATTTTTAAAAATGTTTTTGTTGCGGATAACCGTGAAAAAGAACAATCCCTCGCCTATTTGGCAAATTCCGGCATTATTACAAGAACAACAAAGGGTACGTTTTTTGTTTTGCAAGATGGCACCATTCACAGACGCCCCAAAGACCGTGGTTCCATTTCAATTATTGATTATTCATCTTATGCATTTGACCTATCCACATTTCAACGCGCCCTACCAGATCAATTACAATATAATAAGCCATCGGAAAATTTCACACCTTACCTTATGGCAATCGATCAAAATAACAGCTTGTTCGTTGAAGCCCCTGGCAGATTTTTTGGGGAATTACATGGACGTTTTTCAGACCCATTATACTCAATTGCCTATGTCTTCATTGCCTTTTTCTTTTTAGGAAGAGCGCAAACAACAAGACAAGGGCGTTCTTTGGGTATTCTAAGCGCTTTCATCATGGTTTTAATTATTCGTGGTGCCGGTGTAGCAGCCCAAAGCAGCGCAGATAAATTTTTGTTAGCCAATTATATTCAATACTTGTTGCCCCTTGGCACAATTGTTGTTTGCGCCTTTTTCATCTCTCGTCAAATAGAACCCGTCATCGTTCAAAATATCGCTCATCGTCTGGACGGTCTTTTAAAATCCATAAAACAGAAATTAGGCCTTACAAAAAGACCACAGGAAACCCTGTCATGATTCACCCGCTTTCCTATCTCTTTCAAATGCCGACACTGAGTAGATATTTTGGCTTTATGTTTTTGAAAACGATATTTTTTATCGCTCTTTTTTGTTCGGTTCTGGTCTTTCTGATTGATTTCACGGAATTATTACGCCGTACATCCGGTCTTAAGGATGTATCCACTTTTGCCGTCTTTGCTCTTTCACTTATTCGCACACCCTCTATAATGGAACAGATTCTTCCCTTTACTGTGCTGATCGGGGCTATGGTTACACTTTTTATGCTGGCAAGAAGGCTGGAACTTGTCGTTGCGCGTAGCGCCGGCATTTCTGTGTGGCAGTTCATGATGCCAGCTTTTATTGTAGCGCTTGGATTGGGCTTTGCTGCAACAGCATTGTTTAATCCAACAATTAATTACCTCAATAACCAGGCCCGCCTTCTTGAGGCTGATATTTTTAACCGAGATGCCAAACTGATAACAGGGGAAACAAGCTCCATCTGGCTACGAAAAACCAATAGGAGTGAAGACATTATTTTAGGCGCCGCCAGCGCACTAAATAACGGTTCCCTTCTAATTGGTGTCACGATCATTCGCCAAAACAGACAAGGCCGCCTTATCCAGCGCATTGATGCCGATAGCGCCCAATATGATGGTACACAATGGATATTGGAAAATGCAGCGTTAACAGGTCTTGATTCACAGCGCCACACATCAGGAAAATATTTTCTAAAGCTGGATCTTAGCATTGAAGAAGTCAATGAGGGCTTTTCAAAATCTAATCAACGCTCGTTTTGGACCCTTCCTGAACTGATTGAAAAGGCAAAAACAGCCGATTTACCCACTTATCGCTATTCTTTGCAATTCAACACCTTGCTAGCGCAGCCTTTTTTCTTTATGGCCATGGTAGTTATTGCTGCAACAGTGTCTTTAAGGTTCATTCGCAGCGGTGGAATTAATGGTTTAGTACTCGTTGGCATTGCAACAGGTTTTTTCTTTTATGTGTTGCGGTCGCTAGCGGAAGATTTGGGGAGTAGTGGTGTTGTCCAACCTGTTCTTGCAGCCTGGTTACCAACACTTCTGGCACTTGTCTTGGGTTTTTCGGTTTTATTACATCAGGAGGATGGCTAAATTATGCATTTTACCCTCTTGAAACAAAAACAGGCAGTGAGATTGTTTAAGCCATTTTCCGGCTTAAAAAGGCTACGCTTGTCCCTTGTGTCACTGCTTACAGCCGGCACAATACTCTCTAGCCCTGCCTATAGCCAACAGATTTTTGAATCGGCCAGTAGTCCGCAAGCTCAAACAGATATCAAACCAGAAGACCGCCTGTTACTGGACGCGGATACCTTAAGTTTTGATAGTAACAGAAATATTGTTACCGTTCAGGGCAATGTGCAAGTGTTTTTTGCAGGCAACACACTTGAAGCAGATAAAGTTGTTTACGACCGCGCTAATGATAAAATTACGGCAATCGGAAAGGTTCGAATTATAGAGCCATCGGGAAATATACTCCGTACAGAAGAAATTGAACTCAGTGAGGATTTCCGTGAAGGTTTTGCACAATCACTCCAAATTGATAGCGTAGATAATACATTTTTCGCGGCAAGAGAGGCCAAAAGAACCAATGGCAATAAAACCGTTTTAAAAAATGGGCTTTATTCCGTATGTGCTGTTTGTCGTGTAAAACCTGGGCGTATACCAACATGGCGCATTAAAGCGGAAGAAATCATCATTGATGATGAAAAGCATAAAGTAATTTATAAAAATGCCAGCTTTGAATTTCTTGGCGTTCCCATTGCCTATGTTCCACGTTTTTCTCATGTTGACCCGCGTGTCAAACAGAAAAGCGGCATTTTAAGCCCGAAATTCATCGTTGATAGTGATTTAGGTACCGGCTTTGGTTTACCATATTATTATGCCGTTGATGAAAGCAAAGATATAACTTTTACGCCAACCTATTTCACGAAACAAGGCCTTTTGGCAGAGATTGAATGGCGTCAGCGCCTTGCCAATGGTGCCTACACCTTGCAATTAGCCGGCATCAGGCAGGAAGCGCCGGAAGAGTTTATAGGAGAGCCAGGGGAGCGTGACTTCAGAGGTGGTCTACGTACAACAGGTGATTTTGCGCTGAATGGCCAATGGAATGCCGGTTGGGATATTTTAGCTCTTTCAGACCGCACATTTGCAGAAGATTATAAACGTCTAACAGACCGCGTAGACCGCTTTACGTCAAATGTATTTCTAACCGGTCTTGGCAAAACAAATTATGTTGATATTCGCGGCCAATATTTCAATATTCTGGACGATGATACAAGCACCAGCGGCAATCTTCAAAGCCAACAAGCCATCGTTCACCCATCAATTGATTATGATGGCATCGTTGAAAAATCGATTGCCGGTGGACAACTTTCCTATAAGACAAATCTAACATCTCTAAGTCGTATTGATGAAGAAGTAAGCATTGTGAATGGTGAACGCTTTCTAGATGGGGCCTCAGGCACACAAGGCCGCGCATCGGCTGAAGCTGAATGGAAACGTCAACTCATCGTAAAAGGGGGACATGTTTTCACCCCTTCCCTAACAGTTCGCGCAGATGCCCAGGCCTTTAGTCAAGATGAAGCAACATTCACCTCAATACCTGATTCAGATGTCAATGCACGTGGACAAGTGACAGGGGGGCTTGAATGGCGCTATCCACTTCTGGTTCAAAACAAATATTCAAGCCATATATTTGAACCAATTGCACAAATTTTTGTTAGTCCAAATGAGACACACACCAACGATTTCCTGAATGAAGATTCACAAACAGTTGTTCTTGATGATACGAACATCTTCCAGAACAACCGTTTTGCAGGCTTTGACAGGGTTGAAGGCGGCACAAGAGCCAATATTGGCCTAACCCATCAAGCACAATGGACAAGCTGGCTCGCCAGTAATTTTCTTATTGGGCAGTCATTTCATCTGGCAGGTAAAAACTCATTTGATGACCAGGGTATTGCCAGTATTTATTCACAAAATGGTCTGAATGAAGACCGTTCTGATGTTGTTGGCCGATTTGGATTAACAGCACTCGATCATTATAAATTTATTGCCCGCGGCCGATTTGACAACGACTTTGGCGGTCTTAATCGTGGTGATTTTATTACCTCTTATGAAGGCTCTATCGTTAATGCCTCTCTTGGTTACACCTTTGTGAATGATGAACCTTTGGACGAGCTGGATCGCAGTTCACAACTTAATGGTAGCTTGTCTGTTTTGGTGCATCCTTACTGGACCTTTTTCAGTAATGGCCGATATGATTTTGATGACAATCGCTTTGTCAACAATCTTGCTGGCATAAAATTTGATGATAACCAGCTCAGCCTTAGTCTTGCCTTTTTTCAAAATTTTGATGAAGATGGTGACAGGGATGGTGAAGGCTTTTTGCTTAGCCTTAATTTAAGAACCTTGGGTGGCTTTTAATGCCTAAAGATGTTTAGTAACTTTCCATAAATTAGGCACAACAATAAAAGGGCTAGGAAACGGATGGCAAGACAGTTGAAGAACGCTGCTGTATTTACTTTATATAAAGTCGTACTAACGACAGCTGTTCTAAGCCTTTTCATAATATCAACATCACCAAGTTATGCCCAGTCCAAGATTGAGATAGCCGTTAATAATGGTATTGTTACAAGCTATCAAATAAGCCAACGCGCCCGTTTTTTGCGCCTTACCGGCTTCAAGGGAGATGCAAGAAAAGAAGCCAAAAAACAATTGATTAATGAAGAGCTGCAATTTCAAGAAGCAAAACGTGTCGGCTTTTCTTTACCTCAATCTGCTGTTGATAGGGCATTCGGTAATCTTGCAAAAAACAATAGAACCACATCGGCTGTTTTCAGTCGCGCCCTTCGCCAAAGAGGCGTTAACCCCAAGACCCTGAAAGATCTCATTAAGGCAAGAATTTTATGGCAAGAAATTGTACGCGCCCGCGCTCGCGCTGAAGGCCAGAGAGAAAAACAAAACCGTGATGTCACCTCCATTCTTTTTAACCGAGATGGGGATGGAGAAAATAAAACAGTCAAAGAATATACTCTGGAACAAATTGTTTTCATCTTAAACAAAGATGCAAGTAAATCCAAAGCCAATCAACGCCTTAGAGAAGTAGAAAGTTTTAGACAGTCTAACTCTTCTTGTGAGGGAGCAATTAAGAACGCTCGCAAACTTGCAAAAAGTGGTGTTGTAACAAAATCATTAGGCCGCTTTACGCCAGCGACCATGACTCCAGAGATTCGTAAAGCGGTAGACAATGCAAAAGATGCTTTATTTACCGCCCCGAAAAGGAGTGTTAATGGCATTGAGATACTGGCAATTTGCAACACAAGAGAAATTGTTGATAATTCTGGCTCTGATGTTTTAAATTTTGATATAAGTCAATTAAGCACGACAGAACTAAAAGAAAAATCTGAAAAATGGATGGGAACCCTACGTGATAGAGCCGTTATTCGGCAAGTCAATTAGAGATTAACTTTTATAGTCTTATAATAATTGAAATTTATAGGACAAATTGATTTATCTTTAAAAATCAATATTCCATTCAAAGTAAAACCATTCGCCTTGCCTTTGAGATGTCAATCATGAATTCATCCGCTCTATCATCATGGCCAATACTTGTTTCACTTGGGGAACCTGGCGGTATTGGTCCTGAAATTGTTATGCGAATCTGGCAGAATAGATTCAAAAATAATACCTGCCCCTTTATTTACTTGGCAAACCAAGATTTTCTCAATAAGAGAGCGCAGGATTTAAAGCTCAATATTAATATAATAACATTAAAAGACATTCCAAAAACCAGAGAATTGACGACCGTTTTCACGAATTTTTTGCCTATTTTGGATATAGGCCCCCTTAAAGACACGCCGGGTAATGCTGACGCAGAAAACGGTCCTCTCGTTTTAAAGGCGATAAAGACCGCAGTAGAACTCATTCATCAACAAAAGGCTTCTGCGTTGGTAACAGCACCTATTAACAAAAAGTCTTTATATGATTGTGGTTTCGACCATCCAGGGCATACAGAATATCTAGGGGAGCTTTCAAAACTTTGGGGTGGTGGCCCCAAAAGAGCTATTATGATGTTAGCTGGCCCAGAACTACGTACAATTCCAGCAACGGTTCATATTCCACTAAAAGAAGTTGCCGCCTCTTTGAATAGCAATAATCTTTTAGAGCTCTTTTTAATCAGCCATAAAGAAATGCAAATGCGTTTTGGTATAAAAAGTCCAAGAATAGTTGTAACCGGCCTTAACCCCCATGCAGGTGAGCAGGGCAGCATGGGCAAGGAAGATGATGAAATTATATTGCCAGCAATAGAAAAAGCACAAAAAGCAGGATTGGACATAAAAGGCCCCCTACCCGCAGACACACTTTTTCATGCAAGAAAGCGAAAAGACTATGATGTCGCCATTGCCATGTATCATGACCAAGCCCTACTACCAGTCAAAACCATCGCTTTTGATGAGACAGTTAACGTAACCCTTGGCCTTCCCTTTATCAGAACTTCACCAGACCACGGAACTGCACTTGATATAGCCTCCAAGGGTATAGCGGAACCAAAAAGCATGTTTTCTGCCATTCAAATGGCCCATCAGATGGTGCAACTTTCTTCAAACGGGCAAGCCTATTATAAATGATTGATACTCTCCCCCCGCTTCGCGATGTGATGATGCGCCATGATTTAATGCCGAAAAAATCATTGGGACAAAACTTCATTTTAGACTTGAATCTCACAAGTAAAATTGCTCTATCAGCTGGCTCACTTAAGGGGCATCATGTTGTAGAAATTGGCCCTGGCCCTGGCGGGTTAAGTCGCGCCATTCTTGCCGCTGGTGCAAAACATTTAACTGTTATTGAGCATGATAGAAGGTGCCTCTCAGCCCTAAAGGAAATTCAGGACCATTATCCAGATCGTCTAACAATTATAGAAGGCGATGCCCTTGAAATTGAATATAATAACTTGTTGCCCATAGGCGGAAAAGCACGCTTGATTGCTAATCTACCATATAATATTGCCACCCCTCTTTTAACAGGTTGGTTAAAAAGTGAACCGTGGCCCACCTGGTATTCTTCCATGACCTTAATGTTTCAGCGAGAAGTGGCAGAACGTATTGTTGCAAAGCCAACAGAAAAGCACTATGGCAGACTGGCTATAATTGCAGGATGGCGCTGTTATTCTTCCATTTTATTTGATATTTCACCAAAAGCCTTTACGCCGCCGCCGAAAGTAACATCATCGGTTGTATATTTAAAACCGATTGAAAAACCGCTTGCCTGTGAAGCTAAGGCTTTAGAGCGTGTAACAGCAGCAGCTTTCCAGCAAAGGCGAAAAATGCTTCGGGCCAGTTTAAAATCTGTTTTTCAAAATCCAATAGATATGCTGAACATGCTCAATATCGAACCAACAGCAAGAGCAGAGACCCTCTCAGTTGAAGATTTTATTTTGCTTGCAAATCAGCTTTAAATTTCATTCTGTGTCTCTTCAATTAAATCTTCATAAAGCTTTCGGGCTAAGTTCGCGTTTTTTTCCTGTCGCCCCTGCTTCATTCGCTCAGAAGATAATATGGCTTTTACCTGGCCATATGCTTTGTCTAAATCTTCATTCACGATCAAATATTCATAATTGGGCCATTGCTCCAATTCACCAACGGCCGTTTTCATACGTCTTAAAATAACCTCATCCGAATCAGTCGCACGTGTTTTGAGGCGGTTTTTCATCTCTAAAACAGACGGAGGTAAAATAAATAGTGTCGCAATATCATCAGGCAATTTTGCCTTTAATTGCTCTGCTCCTTGCACATCAATATCAAACAGAACATCACGTCCATGTTCCAACTCATTCTCAACAAATTCCTTTGGTGTTCCATAATAATTCCCGTGAACTTCTGCCCATTCTAAAAATTCTTCACCATCGACCATTTTTTGAAATTTATCACGGCTTAAAAAATGATAATGCACGCCATCAACCTCACTAGAGCGACGCTCTCTGGTTGTAGCAGAGACTGAAAGTTTCAAGTTATCATCTTCTTTCAAGAGAAGATTAGCGATAGTAGATTTCCCTGCCCCTGATGGAGAGGAAATAACAAACATCAATCCACGGCGTTCAGGGGTGATTTTAGAACTTTCAGCCATAATTTTTATTCCACA
>CALHLB010000125.1 GCA_938034375.1 uncultured Alphaproteobacteria bacterium
GCCTTCAATCGGATCAAGGATTGGCGCAGAATTGCGACCAGATACGACAGATGCGCAGACATCTTCTTCGCTGCAATAACGATCGCGGCTATCGTCATATAATGGATTTAATAGATCATGAGCCTAGGAGCTATCAGGCCGTTTTTTTCTCGGATTTTCTTAGCTTTCGTTCGGCGCATTCAATCATCAGACCAGCAATATCTTTGCCCGAAATATCCTCAATACCTTCAAGACCAGGGGAAGAATTAATCTCTAATACTTTTGCCCCTTCTTTAGATCGAATAAGGTCTACACCTGCAACTTTAAGCCCCATGGCTTTTGCAGCATCAACAGCAATCCTTCTTTCATCAAGAGATAACTTTATGGGCGATGCTGTCCCTCCAAGGTGTAAATTAGCCCGAAAATCCCCTGCAGCAGCCTCTCTTTGAATTGATCCCACAACTTTACCATCAACGACAAAACAGCGTATATCCTTACCATCGGCTTCCTTGAAAATTCCTACGCCAAAATATTTGCATGCAGACTCTTAAAGGCATTAATAACACTTTCTGCAGCTTTATTAGTTTCAGCTAGAACAACACCCTTACCTTGAGTGCGTTCAAGTAATTTGATTACCAAAGGCGCGCCACCGACCATTTTAATAATTTCTGCCGTATCAACTGGTGAATTGGCAAAACCTGTTATCGGCATTGGAATACTATGATTTGATAAAAGCTGCAACGAGCGTAATTTATCCCGCAATTGCGTTATCGACATTGAGTCATTTAGGCAAAATGCCCCTGTTGACTGAAATTGATGAACGACAGTACATCCATAAAATGTCATTGCCGGTTTTATTCGAGGAATAACAACATCAACCTTGTCAAGTAGCTCACCGCCGCGATAATAAACTTCAGGTTTGTTGGCACTGATATTCATATAGAATAAAAAATCCACATAATCTTGCACCGAATTATATAATTTATTGGTTTACATAAGTGTCGTGATGCGTAATAACTTTTTCAAATGGTTCTCGTAACTTTGAGATAGCAGCGAGATGAAAAAGGGAACACGGTTCGGCGTACCCAT
The DNA here is from genome assembly GCA_938034375.1 of uncultured Alphaproteobacteria bacterium. Classification (GTDB taxonomy): domain Bacteria; phylum Pseudomonadota; class Alphaproteobacteria; order Rhizobiales; family JACESI01; genus JACESI01. The sequence goes on from CALHLB010000125.1 coordinate 1,069, forward strand.
TAGGGACCAATGCCGTGGCTGCCCCCGCAACTGTATGTGATTGCTTTTTTCAATAAACCACTGGCCAATGCCGGGAAGGTGAAAAAAGCTAGAATTACAAGCCAGGAAACCTGCCATTTAATCATCAAGCCTTAGGGCTACCCATTCAAACACTCGCGCGGTGGGCGCGAAAGGAGATAAAATGCATATTGAAGAAGGCGTTGTTGATGGCGCAAAAATCGTTTTAAGTTACGCAACTGCACTCGGTGGGGCTGGTATTGCCTGTAAAATGGCACTTGATACCATCCGTAATGATGGTGGTATTTTCGCCCTTTTATCTAGAAGTCTAATTGCAACTGCACTGGTTTTCTGCTTTTTTGAAATTCTTCCACATTACCCAGTTGGCGTATCTGAAGTTCACTTTATCCTTGGTTCAACGCTTTATTTGCTTTTTGGAGGCGGTGCAGCTGCCATTGGTCTTGCCGCAGGCCTTCTTGTTCAAGGGCTTTTTTTCGCGCCGTTTGACTTACCGCAATATGGTATGAATGTTACAACCCTTATCGTACCTTTATGGGCTGTTAGTGTTTTGGCAAAGAAAATCATTGCGCCTCATACGCGTTATACAGACCTTAAATACACACAAGCACTTGCCCTTTCAACCGCCTATCAGGCTGGTATTGTTGGCTGGGTTGCCTTTTGGGCATTTTACGGACAGGGTTTTGGCGCTGAAAATGTTGCTGCCATTACATCATTTGGTGCAACTTATATGCTGGTTATTATTATGGAGCCTCTAGTAGATCTTGCTGTTTTAACTGGTACAAAAGCGGTGCGAGGATTATCACAAACACCTCTCTTCTATGGTCGCCTCCATAAAGCAGCCCTTTAAAAGCTGTTGAAAAGATAAGCTTTAATTTGATAATAAATAACGTATCTAGAAAGCCTTCTAGATACGTTTTGTTATAAATATACTTTTTTAATCAGATTTCACCAAGAGAATTCTCTTACCTAATTTGATCTAATAATCGCTTACATTCCAATAGGTCTACCAGTGTTTCCTGTAATCGTTCTGTGCTTGTTGCATCAATCTTACTATCGGATGACAAGTTTTGTATTCCTTCTTCATCTTCTAACACAAAACGCGAAAAGATGCCCTTTGCTTTCTTCTTTGAAGCGTCCTTACTGCTCTCTTCTGATAAAATATCGCCAGGGGCTTTAGGGAGCGATGTAAGTTTGGAAGGTTGTTTATTCTCATCAGGCAGGGCAACGCTTTCCACCAGCGAGTTTTTGGACGTAATAGCATCCACCAAATGATCTGGAACCGCATGTGTCAATGCAAAAGGTGGCGCTTTGTTAATAGTTTGCCCATCATGAATAGTGGAATGTTTAGCAGAAACAAGATTATCTGGAATTTGAAACCCTGTAGAATGCTGAAAGGTCGCTATTACCGGTTTTTCTACTTGATCGGGCTTTGATTTCTGAACTGCTTCTTCTTTTGGCTCTACTTTTGCAACAGAACCCTCAGGAATGGCAGGCTCTGCTTCTGTTTCAGGAGGTCTTCCTTCATCCTCTACTTTTTTTATCGCCTTCTTGATAGATGATGGTTTAAAAAAAGAGGCTTCCTCTTTTACATCTTTTTCGGTGGCAGCGGGCAACACATCTTTCTTATTTTCATTGCCAATTTCAGCTTTTTCTTCCACCCCATTTTCAGAAAGGCTTGGCGCTTCTTGACCTTCCTCCATCTGAACGGCACGAATGCCCAGCTCTTTTAAAATACGCTGAACGCCTTTGATCGTGTAGCCTTCACTATAAAGAAGATATTTAATACCCCTTAAAAGGTTTACATCATCAGGGCGATAATAGCGCCTCCCGCCCCCTCGTTTCATAGGCTTGATTTGAGAAAACCTTGTTTCCCAGAAACGCAAAACATGTTGCGGCAGATCCAGCTCTTCCGCGACTTCACTTATCGTACGAAATGCATCAGGCGCTTTTGTCAAATCACAATCTCTCCCTTAAAAGCCATTGAGACTGAACGACAAATAGAGCCTTAATCCAATCTCTTGTTAACTTTTTCCTTCATGACATTACTTGGCTTAAAAACCAAAACACGCCGAGGAAGAATTGGTACTTCTTCACCGGTTTTTGGATTTCTACCAATACGTTCATTTTTTGAGCGCACAACGAAAGTGCCAAAAGATGACAGTTTAACTGAGTCGCCCTCTACCAAACAGGTCGAAATCTCATCCAGCAGTGATTCAACCAATTCGGCTGATTCATTCCTTGAAAGGCCAACCTTGCGATAAACGCTTTCGCTAAGATCTGCCCTGGTAATTGTTTTACCAGCCATAATACTTACCCCGATTTGTTTTTCCCTAGAATTAGAATAAAATTAGTCAAGCAATAAAAACGAGTATCGTCAACAAGATAAAGCAAAAAGAAGACCGTTTACCAGTTTAAAAGCACAGACCCCCAAGTAAAACCGCCCCCCATAGCTTCTAACATCACAGTATCATTCTGTTTTAGGCGCCCATCTTCTGCTGCTTCACATATGGCAAGGGGAATGGAGGCTGCAGAGGTGTTGCCATGTTTTGAAACTGTTTTGACGACTTTTTCCAAAGGAATGCCCAATTTTTTTGCGCTGGCATTTATAATGCGTTCATTGGCTTGGTGTGGTATAAACCAATCAAGATCACTGGCCTTCAAGCCCGTTGCAGCAAATGCATCATCAACAACATCTGTTATCATGCCAACAGCATGTTTGAAAACCTCTTGGCCTTCCATGCGTAAATGACCTGTCGTACCTGTTTTAGAGGGACCACCATCAACATAAAGTTTTTCGCGGTGGATACCATCTGAACGAAGGTGTGAGGTTAAAATGCCACGGTCATCCATCTTGCCATTACTTTCTTGACCTTCCAGAATAACGGCCCCTGCCCCATCTCCAAATAGAACGCAAGTTGTTCTGTCTTCCCAATCCAGAATTCTTGAAAAAGTCTCTGCGCCTATGACCAAAACGCGTTTTGCTTTTCCTGTCTGAATATACATATCTGCCGTAGACAGCGCATAAATAAAGCCTGAACAGACGGCCTGCATATCAAATGCCGCACCTTTTCTGATGCCTAAATTGTGCTGTATATGCACAGCGCTGGCAGGGAACGTTAAATCGGGGGTGGAAGTTGCCAGAATAATCAGGTCAATTGTATCTGCCTGAATGCCCGCATTGGCTAAAGCGCACTCTGCCGCTTTTGTGCCTAAATCAGATGTTACTTCATTATCTGCAGCGATATGGCGTCGATGAATACCTGTTCTTTGAACAATCCATTCATTTGACGTATCAACTATATCTGCCAGATCATGGTTGGTTAGAATTTTTTTTGGTAAATAACGGCCACAGCCCAACACGACCGAACGAATAAACGTCACTTAGAAGTCCCCTCTTGAGCCTGATCGGCTTCTTGTTTCATTTGAATGTCATAGCCTGCCATATCTGATTTTATTTTTTTAAGCAGATCATTTTCAACGATTTTATAACCAAGTTCTGTTGCGGATGCAAAGCCCTCAGAATCTGCGCCACCATGACTTTTTATCACAATACCATTTAACCCTAAAAAGACACCACCATTCACTTTACTGGGGTTCATCTTTTCTCTTAAACGATCAAAGGCAGGTTTTGCCAGCAAATAACCAAGTTTTGCACGCCATGTTCTTGTCATGGCAGATCGTAAATAAGATGAAATTTGCTTTGCTGTTCCTTCAGCTGTTTTAAGCGCAATATTACCGGTAAAACCTTCTGTAACAACAACATCAACGGTGCCTTTACCAAGGTCTGTACCTTCAACAAAACCGAAATAATCTAAAGCATGGTCTTCAAGGTCGCGTAAAATACGGCCTGCCGTTCTTATTTCTTCAAGGCCCTTAACCTCTTCCACGCCCACATTTAAAAGACCAATACTGGGTTTTTCCAGATCAAAAAGCGCACGCGCCATTGCCCCACCCATCAAAGCAAAATCAACCAATTGCTGTGCATCAGCTCCGATTGTCGCGCCCATATCCAAAACAACACTTTCACCCTTGACAGTTGGCCAAATGGCGGCAATGGCTGGGCGTTCAATATTATTCATTGTCCTAAGACAGAATTTGGACATAGCCATTAAAGCGCCTGTATTGCCTGCAGAAATACAAAAATCAGCCTCGCCTTTTTTTACGGCCTCTATAGCAAGCCACATACTTGATTTACCACGACCAGAGCGTAAAGCCTGGCTAGGCTTATCATCCATGGCAACCGTAACTTCACAATGGGTAAAATGGCTGACAGCCTTAAGATCTGGAAGGCCTTCAAGTATAGGCAACACTTTTTCTTTTTCGCCAAAAAGCAGAAATTCGGCGCTGGGTTGGCGGGTTAAAAGCAAGTTCAAGCCTGGCAAAACCATTGCCGGCCCTTTATCCCCACCCATAACGTCAACTGATATTTTCACTTAAACATCCGATTCATTCAATTCTTTCCAGAAAGCCTGTTTAACGTCCATTTTATGCCCATCGACTAGTTTTTTTGCAATTTATCTTTCAATTGGGCAAGCTCTGCAAAGGGGGAAACTTTCTTTTCAACATCAAGTTTTCTTTTATCCAGCTCAACATTTTCTGCTTGAGGGTAAGGTGTAAGACCTATTGCAAAATATTCAAGAATCAAAGCACCAATATCATAATTATCATTTTGATAGGTATCTGGCACATCCTCATCCACGTCAAGGACAAGTGATCCTTCCTCATCAGCCTTTTCCATATAATGTTCAATTTCACTGGCCGGAATAAGAAATGTATCTATAATTTCATCAACATTTGTCTCAACCGGCTCAAAGGAAACCACACAAGGCTGTATCACAAGCGCTTTCAAGCTTCCTTTTATGATGAATTTGTTTGTTGTTTTCCTGGTTATTGAAATTTCTGCCTTGAAACTATCAATTCCCAAAAGATTATAAAATGCACACATGGCCGCAGATTCGTCTGCATTCAGGGTAATTTTCAGGAATTGACCTTTTTTAGGCATCGATGAAAATTGCACAATACGGGGTAAAATACTTTCCCCGTCATTTAAAGACTTATCGTTTTTCATGCATTACCTTACTCTATTTCCATTGAAAAATCCGTGAAAGAAAATTGCGCCTGACACAAATTCTCGAACGATAAAAGAGCCATTTTTTCAATATTTTGAAAGAAATAATCTGATAGAGTAGAAATCGTCTCATCCTCAACATCGATATCGGTAAAAAGATTTCGCCTAATTGCTTCTTGAAGCGCTTTTTTATCTTTATTTTCCATCGCGGCATCATAAACGGCTACGCGACCATAAAAAGCCTCACCCATATTTTTCATTCGTTTTGGAACAGCTTGATAGCCAACCCCCATTTCTCTTAAGGAGCGATCCATATCCTCTATAAAAATATCAAATACATCCTGCCCGAATTCTTTTGCTTGCGGTTCTTTTTCTGCTTTTAATCGATAAAACAGTATAAATTGATGCAGCACGATCATATCAAAACGCCCTGAAAGCGTATCGGGTACTTTTAATTTCTCGTAAAAATAGGGGTTACGGGCTGCTTTTATTAAAAGATCATAGACGGGGCGAACTTTTTGCAAGCGTTTTTTTCTACCATCAAGGCCAAAAAGCTGAAAAATCATAATCACCCTTTTTGCAAGCATAAACAGAATTTCAACAATCATGAAATCTGTTTTTATTTGTACAACCATAAACGGTATGGCATACATCACGAATAAGTATATGGAATATTTTTTCTCTGACTGCTAGCAGAGCTATTCCAGTGAATGAATTTTCTGTATAAACAGGAATTACAAAAAAAGCCATCGGGATTTTAGATAAGATGAATATGAATAAATCACATCAGAGACTTTTCAGAAAAACCATTCTTGGTCTCATTCTAGGTCTCAGTCTTATTCTTTCTGGCTGCTTTACCCAAACTTTGCAACACGGTTACATCATTTCACCCGATGCATTGGAACAGGTTCCCGTTGGCGCGAGCCAGGAACAGGTTATTCTTGCGCTTGGCACCCCTTCTACCATTGAAAGTTTTGGACGTGAGGGATATTATTATATAAGTCAAACTGCCCGTAAAAGTGTGGCTTTCGCGAGAGGAAAAATTATCGATCAACGCGTTATTGTTGTTTATTTCGATGAAGAAGGAACCGTGGAAGAAATTGGAGACTTTGGTTTAAAAGATGGCAAAGTATTTAACTTCTTAACACGCACAACACCAACCGGTGGTACGGAAATTACTTTTGTTCAGCAACTTTTAAAAGCCTCTGCCAAACCGCTTGGGGCGTTAACTGGCAATTAGGTTTATTATGGCAAATGCAGATGAAAAAACTTTCTGCATTTGCCGTGATTGTGCGCGTAAACAGGTCCACTTTAATAATCAATCACTAAAACGCTGTACCCATTGTGGCTCCCCCCGGCTTTTGTCCCATCTTGAACTCAAAAGCCTGTCGCTTGCTCATCTTGATTGCGATGCATTTTTTGCCGCGATTGAAAAACGGGATAATCCAGATTTAATCGATAAACCTCTCATTATCGGTGGCGGTAGGCGCGGCGTTGTTTCAACGGCCTGTTATAATGCACGCATTTATGGTGTTCATTCTGCCCAGCCTATGTTTCAAGCCCTGGCACTTTGCCCTCATGCCACGGTCCTTCCCCCTAATATTAAAAAATATTCTGAGGTTGGCAAAGCTATTCGCGAGGAAATGCGTACCCTAACACCTTTGGTCGAACCTTTATCCATTGATGAAGCCTTTTTGGACTTAAGCGGCACAGAAAAACTTCACAGTACCTTTGCAGCAGAAACACTCATTCATTTTGTCAAACATATCGAAAAAACAATCGGTATCAGCTTATCAGTTGGGCTTTCTTATAATAAATTCCTCGCAAAAATAGCATCGGACCTTGAAAAACCCCGTGGTTTTTCAATCATCGGTCGGGCAGAGGCGCTTGATTTTTTAAAAGAAAAACCAGCGAAGATGATTTGGGGCGTGGGGAAATCCTTTCAGGCAAAACTGGCAAAAGATGGCATTAAAACAATTGGTCAATTGCAAAACATGGACGAAACAGAACTTGCCAAATCCTATGGCTCCATGGGTTTGCGTCTTGCAAGATTATCACGCGCGCAAGACACCCGTAATGTTACCCCTATTAGCAAAGCAAAAAGCCTTTCTTCAGAAATGACTTTCGACACCAATATTTCCAACATCGATATTTTACGGCCCAAACTGCGCGCTCTTTCAGAAAAGGTTTCAAGGCAGCTGAAACGAAAAGGGCTTTGCGGCCACACCCTTGTCTTGAAACTCAAAACTGGTAATTTTCAAATCATTACCCGAAACCGAAAATTACATGATCCCACGCAACTTGCCGATAAAATTTATCGAAATAGTCTCGATCTTTTAAAAAAAGAATGCAACGGCACGCCTTACCGCCTTATTGGTATTGGCGTTTCAGACCTTTATCATGAAACCTTATCAGATCCCGATGATCTAATTGATGAAAAGGCAACAAGGCGCGCCCATGCCGAACGGGCGATTGATAAAGCGCGGGAAAAATTTGGGGCAGATGTTATTAAAATGGGGCTTTTATTTAAATCGGATAATGAAGTAGACCAAGACCTATAGCTAAACCACATTAAAATTATTAAGTATTTTAGCTATATTCCTTTGTTTTCGCTCATTTTTTCTTTTAAAATGATCATCATTTTAAAAGGATTACGCTCTATTGTTTTGACTTAATGGAAAATTTCTACAAACGCATGCGCTGTTTTTTCTTTATCATTTTTTTATTAATGCCAACAGCTTTATTGGCTCAAGACCATGCAGCCTTTCATGGCACATGGGGTACGCCAGAACAATGCAAACGCCTCCCCCTTAAATCGGGTGGCACTGTTTTAGCCTCCCCCTTTGAAATTGAAAAGCGCTGGCTTAAGCAAGGATCTCTTTGGTGTAGTTTAAACTGGGGACCGGTTGAAAAACGACAAGGCAACCTTTATTCAAGCGCACATGCACAATGCGGAGAAGATGCCGTTCGCAATTATTTTCTGGGCATGAAACTATCGGATAACAAATTAACATTGCGCTGGCATTTTCCAAAATCTAATGGCCCTCTGGCGCAATGCCCCTCTTTATAAATAAGGGTCCAGAATATAAAAAGGGTGACAAAATCGTGATTGGAAGTTTAGACATTTCAAAAGCTAAGATAGATGTTCATCGTCTTTATTTTAGTGGAAATGGCAAAAACTTATCATGGTTAGTTTTATACGTTTTAAAAGCCGCTTAGTTTTTATTGGTGCGCTCTTGATTTTATCGCTTCTTATAGACCAACAATTAAAAGCTGATGAAAACAAAACCTTGCCCGATTATGTTATCAAACAATTTGGAAAACCACCCGCGATACCTAAAGGTGCGCTCTCGAAAGATTTGCAAAAGGCTGTTAAAGTAGCTTTTATCGACAGTATTGAAAATTCTGTTTGGGAAGAAGAGCAAACGGCCGCTCTTGATAAAATTGCTAATTCAAAAGATCCACGCCTTGCCTGGCTTATTGCTGATTTGTTACGTTTTATAAATGGGCGACACCTTAACAATGAATTGGCAGCGATTGCCGCCAAGCTCTTAACAATACCCTCTCCAACCAGCAACCATTGGGGCATTATTACAGATCAATTAATTGCATGGGATATTCCAGCCCCACCCAATTACCTTGAAGCGAAACGCGCTATTTTTACAAGCGTTGTTCCTGGTTGGGATAATATTTTTGTTGAAGGGTCGGTGGACTGGCGCCATGTCTCATGGGGGGGCGTATTAATTGATGACCGCAAATATAATAAAACCGATAAAAACTGTAACTGCATTCCCGCAGCTGATAACCCTGAAGTAAGTAGCGCAAAAGATGCTAAATGGCTGAAAGACAGTGATATCATATTTGGTATTGGTATTAATGGTTCTTATCGCGCCTATCCCCGCCGTATCATGGAAGTGCGTGAAATGGTGAATGATACATTGGGCGGCAGAGATTTGGCTATTCCTTACTGCACTTTATGCGGTGCCGCGCAGGCTTATTATACGGACCGATTACCAAAAGGCATCAAACGCCCTGTTCTTCGTACATCCGGTTTGTTAATTCGTTCAAACAAAGTTATGTATGACATTCATACCCATTCTGTTTTTGATACTTTTCGAGGCGATGCCGTTACAGGCCCGCTTGCCGATAAAAACCTTAAACTCAAACAAGCAAGCGTTGTAACCACCACTTGGGGAGACTGGAAAAAAGAACATCCTGAAACAACCGTTCTGGTTGAAAAACTTGCCCTTGGTCGTGATTTTGATTTTCGCAATACACGCGATGCCAGTGGACCGATTTTTCCCGTTGGAAATGTTGATCCACGCCTGCCTGTGCATGAAGATATTATTGGTGTTCTTACCGCTTCTGGTAAGCCCATCGCCTTTCAGCGCAGCAAAGCCTTTACAGCCCTTCAAAAAGGTAAAAAAATCGGGTTTGAGAATGTCCAGTTAAAACTGGATGCAGGCGGTATTCGAGCTGTTGATGCCAATGGTTCTGATCTTGGCAGTCATCAGGCATTCTGGTTTGCCTGGTCACAATTCCACCCCAAAACAAAACTTTGGAATGAGTAAGCAGACCTATTGATTAAGAAAGCGCTTTAAAACTTGGCATAAAATATTTTCCAATTAAATTTTGTGCCAAGTTTGATTTTTTATTCAGAACCACGATTTAATGAAGCAAGGCGCTGTGGTTCATCGATTAGTTTTTCAATATGAGCGACAAGAATGTTGGCGCTTTTTCTATAGCCTTTTGACGTGAGGTGAACACGATCTGCTGCTGCAAGTTTTGGGGTTTTTCGCGCCCATTGGTCAACCGCGCAATCGCCTCCCATGGCTGAAGCCCAATCCCAATAATGGTGTCCCTTTTCCTTTGCAAAATCTTTAATAGCACCGCGCACTGCATACAATTTAACAGGGACACGATAGCCATTACAATAAGCGGCCGCTTTTCCGCGCCTTGAAAGGCCGGAGGCGGGACCTAAAAAAAGCCAATCTGCCTGAGGACTTGCTTTTTCAACCATCGCATAAACCTGTTCGATTTGATTGCGATAAGATGTCATATTTAAATTGCCATCAAAGCCTTCATTAGTGCCATACCCCCAGACGATTAGATCTGGATCAAGATTTTTTAAATCATTCGTTACCAATTCAGGCGTCCAGCGGTTTGGTAAATAAGCTGTCGCGCTGGAAATGCCAAAATTGACATAGCGTATTCCGGCCCGTTCTTTACCTGTTGCCCAATTTAGAACGGTTGTTTTACCCCCGCCTTGAGGGTGAACCGTTACTTTTTCGCCTTGAGCATTAACACGAACAACTTTTGATCCTGTTTTATTGGACCGCGCATTCAATATCTTTTCCTGGTCGCCAGCCTTGATCTTGACACTCCCTTGATTTGGCCCTGTTAAAACCGTTACTTCGGCCCAATCAAATGCTCCGTTTGTGCTTGTCATCGTCATGCTTGATGAAGGCGATGAAGAAGCCACCCTAAAACCAGATAAACCGTAAGGGCCTGATTTTACTTTCAAACTATGGCGGTGTCCCATGGGCCAGAAGTTGTTAACCTTAGACCTGCTGCCCTTGTATAAGCGTAGGCATTTGCTGGAACAATCGCGCCACGCCCAGCATCACCAAAACGGTCTTGCAGGCCTTTGCGAATTCCCTCAGAAAGACCATCACCAGCAATGTGGCTATCTCCGATATGCACAATTGTTATTGGTTTCGTGCGTGTTCCTGCTTCAAGCGCCTTTAACTCTTTTACAAAAGAACCAGATGGTTGATAAGCTGATACCTTTTTCGGTAAGCGCTCAGGTCTTGCCTTTGGTGGAATAATTATCTTTTTTTTTAAAGAAACATTGGGGCTGATGGTTATTTTATTATCACCTCCTAAACGAACACGGAGAGTTTTTACCTGACGAGGTTGTAAGGCCCCTTCCCCTGATAAAGTACGGTTGGTTTTATAATTATCAATTAGGGAGGCTGTTGCCTCTGTTTGTTTATGAATAGATCCCGTTAAAATAGCACTATCCCGCTTTGCAGCCAAACGCTCTTCACTCGTGATGGGAGCTGAGAATTCATCGCCCAAAAAGCCAGAGAAATAAAAAACGCTTGCCAGCAAGCATATATTGGCAGCAAGGATAACAGCAGCTGTTTTGGAAAAAAACGTTTCTTTCTTTAAAAGGCTGTGTGGCTTATCCTCGACAATATTGACAAGTGGACCGCTATTAAAACGACCTTTTGTGCTAACATCTTGCTCAATAAAGGGGGCAGACATGCCTTCAGCGCCAGGCACAGTAAGGGTATAACCTCCCTTGGCTATAAGGGGGCCTAATTCTTTGCCTGTCTTGATTTGTGGGCTTATAACTGCATTTTCAGCAGTCTGTTTGGTATGAACCAGAGTGTTACCCAGTGGGTTAAAGGTTTCAACTTCTGGCAATTCCGTCTTAACTTCAAACGCACTCATTACACGACACCTAACGCTACGCAACAAAACGCTTTAAACAAAAGCGCTACATGAACAAAAGCCCGCCATATTTTTTTAAAACCGGCTTGTACTTGGTCGTAGTGTGAGCCAATCAGCTTAATATCAGGTTAAGCATAAATTTTTGTGATTTATTTACGGTATTTCATAGGTGAAAATTAAGACTTTTTCCATTTTGCAAGAGCAGAAAAATTTATTTTTTCAAAGACTAAATGATTTTTTGCATTTTTTTTGAATGAAGATGAAAAAATAATTATCGTTAGTTGATGCCCTTGCTCATTTTTAATTTTTAGGCTTCTTCCACTAAAGGCAGAATTTAATTTAAAACCAGTTTTCTGCTTCTGACCCCTTAATAAAACCTCATGAATTTTTTCAGAAGTAATTTTCCATTTGGCGGCACCGGATTGAATAAAAAGCATCTCACCATCATGCCAAGCATAAGAAATTTCTTGCTTCATCTCCTCTGGTTTTTGTGCTCTTGAGCGCAATAAAAAATTACCAAGATAGGAAATATCATCAGAAATGAGCACACGCTTTGAGCGCGCCCCTTTAAGACCAGACGAAAATCGCATTTTTTGGCTTTCTTGTCTTCTCCCACCTTTATTATTTTTTGAAAAGCCCAGTCTTTCTTCAATCGCTTGAGATAATTTATATGGTGAAGACAGTTCATCATAAAACGGACTATCTTCAAGGTTTTGAAAAACAGGCTTGAGACGGTTTAATCCATCATGTTTTCTTAAAAACTTTAATATGGATTGCGCCTGCCTTATTTCTTCCCGTGTGAAAGTTACTTCTTTCTCATTCCTGGCAGGAAGCACACCATTTTTTAAAATCTGCTTTTTTTCCAAAAGTTTAATCAATCGCGCACTTTGGCTGGTAAGAGAAAGCCCAACGGCACCCCATGGACCAAAGGAAGTGAAAAGCAGCATAAGCGTAATGGTAGAAACGATTATTACATTACGAACGCGCCCCTTTTTAATTATAGCCAGACCTATAAGCAGGATGATCCAGAAAGCAGCTAATAAAAGGCCATAACGTTCAGGCGTTATACCATAATCGGTAATGCGTTTTGCAGATGCTGTAACAAGAAGCAAGACAGGCACAACCAGAAAATATGCCCAATAATTTAGTAAAAACTTTGAAGCCTTAGTTAATTTTTCATACCATGGCCTAGAAAACAAAATAAAAGTGATTAAACCGAGCGTGAAACATAAAACTAACGTGGCAACCTGCCCTTTTGGCAAATCCCATCTAATCAGAATTTTTATCCCGTAAAGGTGTAAAACAACACTATAAACCAGTAAAAGAGGCACAAAAGTATAGTTTATGACACTATTCACCCCGCGTGAGGCAAGGCTATTTTCACTAGGCTGTTCAAAAGGTTTTCTAAAATCTAATGGCCCAAGGGAAAGCGCTATGAAGGGCGAAATAAAGCCTAAGGCGACATACCATAATATGGTGTAGATCTCAGCTGGAACTGAAATATTGAATAAAAACTTGAAGCTTGCGAAAAGGGCGGAAAATCCTCCGCCAAAAATAAGCCCGCCCAGAAGGCCCAAGTCAATAGCGACAAAAAGCTGGGCGTTATAAAGCCAGCATGTTTCATCATTTACCTTAAGGACCCAATAAGGCACAACTGTCAAAAGTAGTAAAAGCCCCAAAAACAAAGAAGCATAATTTACAAGGCTAAAGTGATTGAAGTAGATGAGAATAAAAAATACGCCCCCCACAAAAAGGCCCGTTAAATGATGTATAAGGGGTCGAAAAACAGGTTTAGCCAAAAAATAAAGCGTACAAGCTGTAGAAACCAAAAAGGCGGCACAAAGACCGATCACTCCTCTCGTCTCTTCAATATTTAATAAGTTTAGTTCTTTTGCCGTTAAAGAACTTGTTAAAATAACACTAAAAAACATAGGAACAGGAAATTTTTGAAAAGCCTGATATATTTTTTCAAGTTGCATCCTTTAATCCTTTTATATTTTAAAATTGGTATTGCTTATTGTGTCGATCTTTTCGATAGAATCTCTTGCATATCCGGTCTTAAAACATTTTCGACCAAACGTGCTAAAACGCGGTATCCTTCTGCTGTAAAATGTGTGCCGTCTCTTGCACGCAAAATCGTCTTATTACCTGAAAGCGCGAAACCTGTTGGTTGATAGTTGCCTTCTCTATCATTGGTAATCGCCCACGTATCAATGAATTTGATCCTCTGGATTTCTGCCTGTTTTTTAAAAATTTTATTGAAATATTCATGATAACCACGCCGATCTTTCTTTTTTACAT
>CALHLB010000126.1 GCA_938034375.1 uncultured Alphaproteobacteria bacterium
TTATTCAAAATAGGAAACTGCTTGAAAAACACCCAAGCGTCATTGCTTGGGCCTATGCTCCAAGATTAGAATTTGATAATTACGAGCATGAGCTCGACATCATTAATGGTTTTAAAGACCGCAAAAAAATTGGCTATAATACAGTAAGGGTTTTTCCATCATTAGAAGGCTCCAATCATATTGCACCCGTCACAATGATTGAACCAAAAGCCATTATTCCACAAGTCATTGGATATAACTTATTATCCAATGCAAAGCGAAGAGAAGCAGCTGAACGCGCTGTCGCAACAGGCTTACCACAAATCAGCAAACGCGCAATTATGAGGACAAATGCCCCAGGCGTTGTGATTTATTTCCCAGTTTATAAAACGGCTACGACACCAGAAACCAAGGAATTGAGGCAGAAAAATCATATTGGTTATATGATGGCGGCCTATACAACACAAAGCCTATTTTATACCTTAAAAGACACCTTTGATACCTTATCTTTAGAGGTAGATATACATGATTATGGCGCTATTACAGACCACGAACGCCCACAGCTTTCTGCCGCAACACTGCTTTCAAGCTCTAATGGTGAACAAGGAATTATAGATAAAGCACATGAAAATGCACTTATTCCACTAAGTACAGATTATGATAATTATCGTGATATTGAATTAGCAGGACGTATCTGGCGCATTGTTGTAAGAGATAATTCAACACAAAATTCAAATGGTCTTTATGGCTTAAGCATATTAGCAGCAGGCATCGCATTAGCTTTAATGACTGCAATATTAATTTACACACAGCAAAATGCCGCCATTATTCTATCAGCACGCATAGCAGAGCGCACAAAAGCTTTACGCAAGACCAAACGCGCCTTACAAAAATCCCGTGATTTAGCCGAAATGCAAGCCTTAACAGATCCTCTAACAAACCTTGCAAACAGACGTGCGCTTATTCAAACTTTCAATGAAAAAACGAAAAATAATAATATAAGCGAGGAAATTGCCATTCTCATTTTTGATATTGATTTCTTTAAATCAATAAATGATAATTATGGTCACGATTTTGGTGATAATATTTTAAAAACATTTGCCGAATTCAGTCAGGAAAAACTATCCCATACTTACAATTGCTTTGCCCGCATGGGTGGAGATGAATTTGCAATGCTTTTAAGTGTACCCAAAGGCAAAGAATGCCCGTATAATTATGTAGCAGAAACACTTCTTTCTACAATTTCCGAAGTTGGCGAAGATAAGGATATGCCAAATTTAAGCGCATCTATTGGCATTGCTCTATTGGAAAGTGATGATGAAAGCCTTTCAGATATTATGAAAAACGCCGACCTAGCTCTTTATGAAGCCAAAAATACAGGGCGAAATCGTGCCGTTAAATACACAAAGTCTATGGGCGCAAAAGAGAAAAAGCGCAAAAAGGTTCTAAAAGATACAGATAGAGGGTTAGAAGCCAATGAATTCATACCCTATTTTCATCCCTTTATTTCTTTAGAGGACAATAAAATAATCGGCTTTGAAATTCTAGCCCGCTGGCAACACCATAAAAAGGGTCTATTGAACCCCGCAGATTTTTGGGGAGCACTGGTCGATGACAGTTATGCAACCCGCATCTCCAATATGGTTATGATGAAGGCCATAAAACAAGCCGGTGAGCTAAAGAAAAAAGAACTGGAAGTGGGCGCCCTGGCTATTAATGCCACCGAACAAATGTTAACAGAACGTAATTTTGCTAAGAAAATCGTAAGTGCTGCAATTTCTTATGGCCTAAAGGCAGAAAATATAAAAATCGAGGTAACAGAACGCATTCTTTTATCAAGAAATAACGATGAGATAATGAATACCTTGCAAAAACTGTCCATTTATGGCGTAAAAATAGCCTTTGATGATTTTGGAACAGGTTATGCTTCATTAACGCATTTACGTTCCTTCCCAATTGATTATGTTAAAATTGATCGCTCATTTGTTCACGAAATTGAAGAAGATTACAAATCGCGCGCTATCGTATCTGCAATTTGCCAAATGTCTCATGATCTTGGTTTTAAAGTCATTGCAGAAGGTATTGAAAAGGAAACACAAAGCGAGCTTTTATGGGAATTGGAATGCGATATTGGGCAGGGTTTCCTCTACGGCAAACCAATGCCTATTAATGACATTGAAGCACTTCTTTCAAAGCATAATAGCACAATTGCAGCGTAAGAAGTGTCACGCAATACGCTGCAATTCTATAGCCAAGCTCCTAT
This sequence comes from uncultured Alphaproteobacteria bacterium, assembly GCA_938034375.1. Taxonomy (GTDB): domain Bacteria; phylum Pseudomonadota; class Alphaproteobacteria; order Rhizobiales; family JACESI01; genus JACESI01. Next base: position 2,243 of record CALHLB010000126.1, read on the forward strand.
AAATTGATAACGAAACCTGGCATTATTTTTTTTACGCTCAGCTTTTCTCACCCGAAAGATTAAGACGTTGTTTTAACGTTCTTAGGCGTAAGGCATTAAGCTTTATAAAACCAGCAGCATCATTATGGTCATAGGCAACAGCGCCTTCTTCAAAAGTAACCAAATCTTCCGAATAGAGAGAATAAGGAGAAGTGCGCGAAACAAGAATAACATTACCCTTATAAAGCTTTAAAGTAACCGTCCCCGTTACCATTTCCTGACTTTTATCGATGAGAGCTTGCAACATCTCGCGTTCAGGCGAGAACCAAAAACCATTATAAACGAGTTCGGCATAGCGCGGCATAATATCATCTTTCAAATGGGTAGCTCCCCTATCAAGCGTGATAGATTCAATACCACGATGCGCTGTCAAAAGGATCGTGCCGCCTGGTGTTTCATAAACACCGCGTGATTTCATACCAACATAGCGATTTTCGACCAAATCAAGACGACCAATACCGTTATCATGACCATATTTATTTAAAGCCGTTAGCAAGGTTGCTGGCGACATTTTCTCACCATTAATGGAAACAGCATCACCTTTTTCAAATCCAATTTTAATAATTGTTGGTTTATCTGGCGCCTCTTCAGGGGAAAGTGTGCGGGAATATACAAATTCGGGTGCTTCAGCTGAAGGATCCTCCAAAACCTTACCTTCTGATGATGTGTGCAGAAGGTTTGCATCAACAGAAAAAGGTGCTTCTCCGCGTTTATCTTTAGCAATTGGAATTTGATTTTTTTCAGCAAAATCGATTAACTTAGTACGACTTGTCAAATCCCATTCGCGCCAAGGCGCAATCACTTTAATATCTGGATTAAGCGCATAATAACCAAGCTCAAAACGCACCTGATCATTGCCTTTTCCCGTTGCCCCGTGGCAAACAGCATCAGCTCCCGTTTGAGCTGCTATTTCAATCTGTCTTTTAGAAATAAGAGGGCGCGCAATTGAAGTCCCTAACAGGTAAACACCTTCATATAACGCATTGGCACGAAACATTGGATAAACAAAATCGCGAACAAATTCCTCGCGCAAGTCTTCAATATATATTTCCTTAATGCCCAACATTTCAGCTTTTTTACGCGCTGGTTCCAGTTCTTCCCCCTGCCCCAAATCAGCCGTAAAGGTTACAACCTCACATTCATATTCTTGTTGTAGCCATTTAAGAATTATGGATGTATCAAGTCCGCCTGAATAAGCCAGAACGACTTTATTAATACCTGATTTGCTGAAAGTAGCCATGATTAATCCTTCAACCATTTATATCGATTTTTCGCGCACTTTATCCATCACATTTAAATAAGCAAGCACAAGTGGACGGGAAACAGAAAAAATAAAGGTTCTTACTCCCTTCCCAAAAACAGTAAAATAACAAAGCGCTTGTTTCTCATTGGCCCATTCACGCGGCTTTAAACAAAATCCATCTTTATAAACCAACATAAAAACAAGTGTGAAAACGACAAAATTGAAAAGAGATGAAAAAATAACATCTGATAAAAAATGTGCGCCAAACGCCATTCTGAGAGCGGAAATCAAAATCGTATAACAAACTGTAAAAACAACGGCTCCCATATGCCAGGCAACAGGCAAAAAAGGAATAAGCGTTAATAGCCAAAGAGCAGATGATGTTTCTCCCGAAACAAAAGAACAATTACTCAAGCATTGACTGGAAATATCCCAAGCAGATGTAAAAGTCGCCTCCCCCCCAAAATCTTGTAAATGCTTTGGTCGCGGTCGACCCCACTGTTCCTTGAAAATAAGATTTGTAATAATGAGTGGCCCAGTCAAAAGACTTATCGTAGCAAAAATTAATTTCGCAAAAGAAATATCTTGATTAGATTTTAAAAAAAAGAAACGCCATAACCAAAGACCAATAAAGAAAACCGCCAAAACCTTGGTCAACGCGATAGAAAAGCGACGAATAGCAAGCCAGAAATCACTTCTTTGAGCAATAAAACCATTATCGTAAAAACTGCCCGCGACTTTCATATCAAGAGCAGGAAAATGACGAAATAGAAAAGAAAAAAGGCTGATAAGTAATAGCCCAATCAAAAGACTACGCAAATCAAATATATAGCCAAAAATGCTCTTTTCCTCTTGCTTCTTATGACTCATCAATTTGCCTCTTTATAGAAGAACCGCGCCAACTGCCCGCTTTTCTGCCAGCTATAAGCCAAAAGAAAAAACCGGAAACAAAGCCAGCAGCCAAAACAAGCAAACCATCTCTTTGTAATGCTCCTTCTTCGATGAGCTCAAAGCTTGAAAAATAAAGAAACAAGCCCGTCAACCCACCAAAAAGGATATAAGCCAATAAAGAGCGAATTGAAAAAGCCTCACAAATGAGGCTTAACAAGACAACAGGAGTAAACGCATGAAAAAATATTGTAAAAAAAGCAATTAACCCAAACCAAGAAGCAAAGATAAGAATAACAAGCTCTTCAATCGGTTGACTACCATCCATTTCTCCAAATTGCAGACGCCATGAAAAAATACTGAAAGCCAGCATGGCAATACCCGATAAAACAGCCATAAAATAAGCCACGCCCAACATGAAAGAACGGCTTAAAATACGAAAAAAAAGCATCATATCATTTCCAAAAAGATTCTAGCCCTCATCATCACGGCCCATCATGGCTTCCAGCGCCATGCTTTCACGAATGGCCAAGCGCTCGCTTTCAGATTTAAGCTGGCCACAAGCTGCAAGAATATCGCTACCACGCGGGGTACGGATAGGGGAGGCATAGCCCCCATGATTGACAACATCTGCAAACGTTTCAATCTGTTCCCAACTAGAACATTCATATTGTGAACCGGGCCACGGGTTAAAAGGAATAAGGTTGATTTTTGCCGGAATGCCTTTAAGAAGTTTAACCAGTCCTTTCGCATCGTCCAAACTGTCATTCACTCCTTTTAACATAACATATTCAAAGGTAATCCGCCGCGCATTAGAAAGTCCAGGATATGAGCGGCACGCTTCCAAAAGTTCCGAAATTGGATATTTTTTGTTAATTGGCACCAACTCATCCCGCAATTCATTTCGAACAGCATGAAGGGATATAGCAAGCATAACACCGGTTTCTTCGCCAATACGGGTGATTTCTGGCACCACACCAGAAGTTGAAAGAGTAATGCGTCTTTTAGACAGACTTAAACCTTCCCCATCGGCCATAATCAACATGGCATCGCGCACATTATCGTAATTATAGAGCGGCTCTCCCATACCCATCATCACTATGTTAGAAATAGAACGACCCTCTTTAGGCACTATTGCACCTTGTGGTGTATCCATTTCTGGAAAATCACCCAATTTTTCACGTGCGACTAATATCTGCGAGATAATTTCACCAGATGTAAGGTTTCTTACAAGCTTTTGCGTGCCGGTATGACAAAATGTGCAGGTTAATGTACAACCCACCTGACTGGATACGCATAATGTACCCCGCCCTTCTTCTGGAATATAAACGGTTTCAACATCAACCGGCTTCCCCGCACCACGAGACGGAAATCGTAAAAGCCATTTACGCGTGCCATCTTTTGAGATTTGCTCGGAAATAATTTCAGGACGTGCAATATCAAAATGCGCTTTCATTTTTTCGCGTAAATCTTTTGAGATATTCAACATATCATCAAAAGAAGAGACTCCGCGAATATAAAGCCAGTGCCACAACTGGCTAGCACGCATCTTGCGCTGTTTTTCAGGCACCCCAACAACACTCAAAGCATCTTTCAATGCTTCGCGGGAAAGCCCAATAAGGCCATGCTTTTCGCGAGGCTTTATTTTAGGCCTTTCATCGGCCTTCATATCAACAAGATTAAGGTGATGCACCATAAAACATCCATATCTTTTTTACCTCTCTATATCAGCATGAATAGAAAGGCGCAAAGAAAAAGCCGCACTTATAAAGGCGGCTTTATTCAAAAGTGTATTTCAGCTAATGTTAAGGTCTAACCACAAACCTCAGCAATCTTATTCAAAGCAGCCGTAATACCGCTTAACGAATATGTATCAACTGTATTTGTACCGCGCCTTGAACGACCGCGAACAGTCATCTTACTGCCAGCCTTCATTGCTTCAACCAGGCGGGTTTCTTCCGCTACATTTTCCATCCATGCGCCATCGCCTTTGGTGAACATGGTAAAGGAAGCCCCGTCAATTTCAGTCGTCACTGTTGAATTTTCAGCAAATGGGTAACCAATGATAATGCTTGCTTCATTGCGCACCTCACGCCCTTGCCAATGAGAAACCATAAAAAATACAGGATCCCTGTTAACACCAGTTGGCTGCTGGTCTTTTGGTTGTGAAGCCACATAGCAGACCTTACCATTGGGGCCAGACACTGAATAAGCCGCCCAATCCTTAAATGCTTCAACAAGCTGTGGCGTTTGGGCAGCAGCTGTCGTGATTGTTGCTACGGCCATAATTGCAGCAAGAGCCAAACCCATCAAAAACCGCATATTTCCCTCGTCTTTCATCTCGTTTAATTACATGAATTCCAAATATCGCCATCATCGCTTCTGACAAGAATGGAATCACTAATTCCTTATATCGCTTAAAATGAATAATATTAAGCATAACTTAACCTGATTACCAAAATGTGAATCATTTAAAGAAGAAATTGTAAATCACACCATAAATCACGATATATAAATTCGTGATACAGAAAAAAGGCTATTTTTTGAATAGAAAACAAAATGAGTTTTGTATTTTTCTTCCTAGCATTTCAAAACAAGCCGCTATAGGCTGCTTTCAAAGGCCGTGAACAACTCATGGGATATGTCGGTGGCTGATTTTCAAAAGCTAAAAAAAGAATCACTATCCGAACATATACCGGATATTGCAGATCATCTCGTTGAAAAAATTGCCACACAAAAAGACAGGCAGTCTTTCAAGTCGCTTTTCATCTATTACGCGCCTCGTATAAAAAGCTACCTTCTTAAAAACAATTGTTCAGAAACTTTAGCAGAAGAAATCACTCAAGATACGATGACCAATCTGTGGTTAAAGGCATCGCTTTTCAATCCTCAAAAATCATCACTTGCCACATGGCTTTTCACCATTGCCAGAAATCGCCGCATTGACCTTATAAGAAAAGATAAATCAGATAGGCTTTCCCCTCATGAACCAAGTTTATTACCCGCCTCCTGCGACATTGATGATGAAGCTCCAGACAGAAAAAAACGCGAAGAACGCGTCAAAAAAGCCATTTCAACCCTGCCAGAAGAACAACGAAGCATGATTAAACTCTCTTTCTTTGAGGGCAAAGCTCATGCACAAATCGCCCAAGAGACAGATTTACCATTAGGTACAGTTAAATCCCGCATTCGACTTGCATTTAACCGCTTAAGAAAAGAACTTTCAAAAGAAGAAATATCCCCTTCCTAAAATCTTATTCCTCATCCTTATGAAGAGAAAAACCACTACGAAATCGCGGGCTGCCATGTACATGTTCTACCCCTCGTTCAGTTGAGCCACCAATACGCACAAGACGCTCAGCAAATTGCCATAAGTTGAAATACGGTCATACATAACAATGGCGCCAGCAGTTGCAACATTAAGGCAAAAACTTGTTGGGATTTTAATCACAAAATCACAGTGTTTCGTCATGGTTTTGGAAAGGGAGGCACGTTCAAGACCCAGAATATAAGCTGCCTGGGCTGGATGGCAAAAACTTGGTAAATCAATCGCCTCCTACACCAATTCAATACCAATAAGGCGGCAACCAATTGGCAATCTCATATCGTCAATTTCATCCCACGCATGATAGGGAATATTTTCAAAAAACGCGAAGTATCGCTTCCAAAATCGCGCACTTTTTTTCTGCCCGAACAGTAAAAAAGAAACTCACTCCGAAGGCGTGGGCAGTTCTGATCAGATTTCCAAGATTACCAGGCTTCGAAATTCCCTCCACTCCAACAGCAAAATAACCGCGCATGAACATGCCCCCATTATCATAAACAAGCTATATTTTTTTATTTCTATAACAGAACTTACTCTAAAGTATATTTCACAAGCGCTAAACCAATGATAAGCTTGATGCAATATTGCAACCAAATAGTTTCATTTCTAAGAATGGCTCTTCTCACAGTAAAGAAATCTTTTCATGCCGAACATGAGGAAAAGAAATCAAAATTTCTGGCAACCCTTTGCCCGTTAAATGAATTTGAAGAAACGCTTGCCCTTTCTCGTCAAACCCATCCCAAAGCCTCCCATCATGTCACGGCTTTTCGCAACATAGCGGCTGATAATCAAATTCATGAAAGCGCCAAAGATGATGGTGAACCAGCTGGCACATCAGGCATGCCAGTTTTGAAAACCATTGCTGGAGCCAATCTGATTGATTGTGCCGTCATTGTTGTACGCTATTTTGGCGGCATCAAACTTGGAACAGGAGGTCTTGCCCGCGCCTATTCAGGAGCCGCCAAAGCAGTCATTCATCAAGCTACCTTATTTGAATGGGTGCGTATCAAAAGATATGAAATCCACTGCACATTCGATAAAATTTCTAACTATGAGAGAGAATTGAGCCAAGCCAGAATGAAAATTCTGAACAGAAATTTTGATGAAAAAGGGGTTCTTATAACTTTTGAAGGCGATGAACAGGCTATAATCAAATTCCTGAAAACCCAAAAGACCTAGGCTCAGGATTCATTAAATCCAGTATATTACGATAGCAGCGATCGTTATTGCAGCTTTAAAGATGTCGGCTCTTCGGTCATATCTTGTTGGGATGCGTCTCCAGTCTTTGATTTTGGCGAACATGTTTTCAATCTTG
>CALHLB010000127.1 GCA_938034375.1 uncultured Alphaproteobacteria bacterium
AGTCTAGTTTTATTTCCAGAACTCTCCCTTAGCGGCTATAGTCTTGACGATCTTTTCTTTCAAGATGCCTTATTGGAGGCATGTGAAGATGCATTGGATTTAATCCTTAAGAAAAGCAAAAAACTGCATCCTGTTATTCTAATTGGTATGCCGCTTTGTATTCGTTCACGAATTTATAATGTTGCTGTTGTCCTTCATAAAGGTGCTATTCTTGGTATTGTTCCAAAACTTTATCTACCTAATTATCGAGAGTTTTATGAAAGGCGGCAGTTTTCTTCTGGTTTTGACAACCAAAATGATGAAGTCTCCATGCTAGGCTATTCAGTACCTTTTGGGGCAAACCTTATATTTCAAGCCGATGATTTTAAGGATTTCACTTTTGGTATTGAAATTTGTGAAGATTTATGGGTGCCAACGCCACCTTCAAATCACCTAACAATGGCTGGCGCACATATTATTGCAAATTTGTCTGCAAGTAATATTACCGTTGGAAAGTCGGACTATCGCCATAAACTTTGCTCTGTTCAATCGGCCAGAACCTATTCAGCCTATCTTTATTGCGCTGCTGGTAGGGGAGAATCAACCACCGATTTAGCGTGGGACGGTCATTCCATGATTTATGAAAATGGAAAATTATTGGCTGAAAGCGAACGTTTTCTTCTTAATCAACATGTTACAATTGCGGATATTGATTTGGAAAAGTTGCGTCAAGAAAGAATGCGTCATACAACTTTTCTAGATTGCTCAACGCAGGAAAAATTGGATTCTTATCGCAGTATTAATTTTACTTTGAAAGCGAATAAGGAAAAAGATTTTGGCCTTTTAAGGCTGGTAGACCGTTTTCCTTATGTACCAAATAATCCAGAAAAACTGCATGAGACTTGCTTTGAAGCCTATAATATTCAAGTTTCAGGCCTTGTAAAACGCTTGCAGTCCAGTGGACTTGATAAAATTGTTATTGGTATTTCAGGGGGGCTTGATTCAACGCAGGCACTTCTTGTTGCCGTACAAGCTTTTGACGAGCTTGAAATAGATCGTAAAAATATTCTTGCCTATACATTACCAGCATTTGCTACATCAAAAAGCACCCATAAAACGGCCTATGCCTTGATGGTGACATTAGGCGTTTCAGCTCAAGAAATTGATATGGTTCCTCAAAGTGAACAGATGTTAAAAGATATAAATCATTCCTATAGCAGGGGTGAAAAACTTTACGATATTACCTTTGAAAATGTGCAGGCCGGCGCGCGAACATCGCTTCTTTTCCGTCTTGCAAACCAAAATAATGCACTGGTTTTAGGTACTGGTGATTTATCTGAGCTGGCACTAGGCTGGTGTACTTATGGTGTTGGCGACCACATGAGCCATTATAACGTGAATGCATCCGTTTCAAAAACGCTTATTCAACACCTTATTCGATGGGTTGCACAAGCGCATCGCTTTGGGGAAGAAGTATCCAAAGTCTTGCTCGATGTTTTGGAAACAGAAATTTCACCGGAGCTTATCCCCTCAGATGATTTAACAAAACCAACGCAACATACACAAGATTTTATTGGCCCTTATGAGTTACAAGATTTCAATCTTTATTATATAAGCCGCTTTTCATTTAGGCCATCTAAAGTGGCATTTCTGGCTTACCATGCCTGGAAAGATAAAGAAGCTGGTATGTGGCCTCCAAATATTTCTGAAAAAAACAGAAATTTTTATGATATGCCCATTATAAAAAAATGGTTGGGCATATTTTTATGGCGCTTTTTTAAAACAAGCCAATTTAAACGTTCTGCTATACCCAATGGCCCTAAAATTTCATCCGGCGGCTCCCTTTCCCCAAGAGGAGACTGGCGAGCGCCATCTGATAATTCTGCTGATATATGGATTGAAGAATTAGAGAAAAATGTACCAGAATAAAAAAAGCAGCCCTTAAAAGGGCTGCCTTTTTCAAGTCTTCAGCTTTTTTAAAAATTAGTTGGCTTCAAGTGGATTCCAACCGAATTTATTAAGTGAATTTTTGTCTTGTACATCTGCATCAAAAGTAGAAGAAACAGATTGTGTTTGTGCGCTAAAACCAGGCTTATCAACATTGGATACATTAATTTGCTCTGGAGCAACTTCTACACTGGCAGATGCAGCGCCAGATACGATGAATGCAGTAGCGGCGATAGTGGATACAAATAATTTTTTCATGAGTCATTCCCCTTTAATTTAGTTGATTAAGAAAGCTTCTTGCCCTCTCGATGAACTTTATATGGAGTTTTTCTTTTTCAACTACCAATCAAAGGAAAGCGAGCGTGTTCACATTATTTATGACAAATTTGTGAAGCCGTTAAATTGCTGTAATATCGCCCTTTTCCCACGATATTATGCAATTTTCAGCATAATTCTTATATTCATTACGTTCTATTGATTCACGCGCACCTGCCATTAAATCTTGATAATAGGCAAGGTTATTCCAGGTAAGTAACATCCCCCCCAGCGCTTCATTACAACGTACAAGATGATGAAGGTACGCGCGGCTATATTGGGTTGTTGCCGGACAGGAAGACATTTCATCCAGAGGGCGGGGATCATCGGCATGACGTGCGTTTTTTAAATTAATTTTACCATAACGTGTAAACGCCAACCCATGACGCCCTGCCCGCGTTGGCATAACGCAATCAAACATATCAACACCGCGCGCAACGGCCTTTAATAAATCATCTGGTGTGCCGACACCCATTAAATAACGCGGTTTTTCTTTTGGTAGATAAGGGCATGTGGCTTCTAACATGGCCATCATCACTTCTTGTGGCTCACCCACCGCAAGCCCGCCAATGGCATATCCTTTTAGATCTAGGGCTTTCAATCCTTCAGCAGATTTGGCACGTAAGGTTTCATTGTCGCCACCTTGCACAATACCAAATAGAGCCTGTTCTTCACGATTTCCGAAAGCAACTTTGCATCGCTCAGCCCAACGCAAAGAAAGTTCCATGGCTCGTTCGATTTCATCAACACTAGCTGGAAGCTTCACGCATTCATCCAGTTGCATTTGAATATCAGAGCCTAGCAGGCACTGAATTTCAATAGATCGCTCTGGCGACATTTCATGTTTTGAGCCATCAATATGGGAAGTGAAAGTAACGCCTTTCTCATCTATCTTTCGTAAATTCGAAAGTGACATTACCTGGAAACCACCGCTATCAGTTAAAATCGAGTGCGGCCATCTCATAAATTTATGAAGCCCCCCAAGCGCATGCACCCGTTCAGCACCAGGACGTAACATTAAGTGATATGTATTGCCCAAAACAATATCAGCGCCAAGATCTCGCACTTGCTCAGGGTACATAGCTTTAACCGTGGCAGCTGTTCCAACAGGCATAAAGGTGGGCGTATGGATAGTACCACGTTTTGTTATAATCTCGCCGCGACGAGCTTTGTTATCTTTATTGATAAGCTTGAAAGAAAAAGGAACTGTCATTCTTTCACCGTAAATTTTCTGGTAAATCTGAACGCCACAAAAGGCTGGTATCACCATAGGAATAAAAGCGATATTTATTTTTTATCGCGTGATGATAGGCACTTTTCATCGTTTCCAGGCCTGAAAAAGCTGATACCAGCATGAATAATGTAGAGCGTGGAAGATGAAAATTTGTCATCAGTAAATCAACTGCCTTGAATTGATACCCTGGTGTAATAAAAATTTCCGTTGCTCCTTGAAACGGATGAATAATGCCATTTCTATCAACAGCGCTTTCTAATAGGCGCAGACTTGTCGTGCCAACACAAATAATACGTCCTCCGTTTTTTCGCACTTCATTAAGATCATGTGCTACTTGCTGGCTTACTTCACCCAATTCAGCGTGCATTTTATGATTTTTTGTATTTTCTACTTTTACAGGTAAAAAAGTGCCAGCTCCCACATGTAACGTTAGATAATGGGTTGAAATACCTTTTTCGCGTAAGGCATTCAAAAGGCTTTCCGTTGTGTGTAAACCTGCTGTCGGTGCGGCTACAGCCCCTGGTTTTTCAGCGTAAATCGTTTGATAGTCTTTGATATCCTGCTCATCCTCCCCACGTTTGGAGGCGATATAAGGTGGCAGAGGTACATGGCCAACAAGCGCTATCGCACTATCAAGTTCCGCGCCGCTTTTGTCAAATATAAGCGTTACTTCCCCTGCATCTTGTTTATTTTCCACTTTGGCAGATAAGTCACCAAACAAAATTTCATCGCCAACCTGCAGTTTTTTAGCAGGCCGCGCAAAGGCTTTCCATTCATTCATGGCATTTCGCATATGAAGCGTTAAATCAACTTTTGCTTCAATATCGCCTCGTTTTCGCAAACCAGCTAATTGGGCTGGAATAACTTTTGTATTGTTAAAAACCAGCGCATCCCCTGCTCGTAAAAAGTCTGGTAGATCGAAAACATGATGGTGTGATAGTTGATTTTCATCATGCGGATTAATTTTTAAAAGTTTCGCATTGTCGCGCGGGCGCGCTGGCCTTAAAGCTATAGCCTCTTCAGGCAAATCAAAATCGAACAAATCAACCTGCATAATAATATAACTCCAAAGAAAATGGCCTTCTCTTGGTGAAAGAAGGCCACTTTATTTTTTCAAGATCAATTACCTTATAAGTCGGCGGCAACGCGTGATGTTAAAATTTTATCAGGGTCGATAACTGGTTCCCCTCGCTTGATATTATCAACATCATCCATGCCTTCAATCACTTCGCCCCAAACAGTATATTGCCCATCAAGGAAACCGGCATTATCAAAGCAGATAAAGAACTGGGAATTAGCGCTATCAGGGTTCATGGAACGCGCCATGGAACAAGTGCCACGAACATGTTTTCCATCGTTGAATTCTGCAGCTAAATCAGGTTTATCTGATCCACCTGTACCAGTGCCTGTCGGATCACCGCCTTGCGCCATAAATCCGTCAATGACACGGTGGAAAACAACATCATCATAAAATTTTTCGCGTGATAATTCCTTGATACGAGCGACATGGTTAGGCGCCAAATCAGGACGTAATTTGATTTTTACAGTTCCGACAGTTGTTTCCATAATCAAGGTATTTTCCAAATCTTCCATTGACTTAATGTCCTTCCTTAAACTTATTTAGTTTCAATCGTTGCTTTAACGATTTTGTCTCTTTTAGCTTCTGGCACCAAACCGCTAGGGCCTGAACCGCGCTGTATTTTATCCACATTGTCCATGCCAGATGTCACACGACCTATAACCGTATATTGATTATTAAGGAAGTGACCTTCCTTGAACATGATAAAAAATTGGGAATTCGCACTATTGGGATCTTGCGCACGGGCCATGCCCACAATACCACGATCAAATGGCACACTTGAAAACTCTGCCGGTAGATCCGGTTCTTTTGAGCCGCCTGCACCTGTGCCTGTCGGATCACCTGTTTGGGCCATAAAACCTTCAATCACGCGGTGAAAAACAACCCCATCATAAAAACCTGATTTTGCAAGTTTTGTAATTTGAGCGATATGTTTTGGAGCGACATCTTCCATCAATTCAATTTCAACGGCCCCTTTGCTCGTTTCAAGTACAAGAAAATCTTTGGCATGTGCAGAGACTGTCATTGCAAGACTGATTGCAGCAAGACTTAAATATTTTATCATCATTTTCATTGAAAAACCCTGTTTTTATTTGGAAGAAAAATCTATATTTAAAAGTGCATTATGGACTGCTTTTGGTACAAAGGCAGAGATATCGCCCTTCATCTTAGCGATTTGGCGCACTAATGTGGCATTAATAAAACGAACATCGGCACTTGCAGGAAAAAAGACAGTTTTAATATCAGGTTCCATAACTTCATTCATACCAGCCATACGCATTTCATCATCAAGGTCGGAACTATCACGCAAGCCGCGTAATAAAAAAGTGGCACCGTTGTTCTTTGCAGCCTCAACCGCTAGCCCATCAAAAGAAATGACCTTAATTCGACTTTCATCCAGTCTAGTATCATTTGTAATCGTTTGGCGAATAAGATCCTGCCTTTCATCAAAGGTAAAAAGCGGTTTTTTACCAGGATGAACCCCTATACCAATAATAATTTCATCAATAACCAACAGTCCACGTTTGATAACGTCCAAATGACCATTTGTTAGGGGATCAAACGACCCCGCGTAAAAGGCAATTTTTTTCATGGATTACCTGATAGCTAATAATCAGCCTTTCAGCAATCTTTTTTGATAAAACCTCTCTTATTCACTTTCATTTTCCGATGCGTTATCTTTTTCCTCGTCATTATCATCACTCACATCAGAAATTCGCTCAACAGAAACCACTCTTTCATCTTTAGCTGTCGAAAAGACTGTAACTCCCTGCGTTGAACGACCCATGACGCGAATTTGTTCATTTTCAGATTGAACAGCCACTCTGATAAGCTTGCCAGCATTTGTTACAAGCATGATCTGATCATTATCCTCAACGGGGAAAGAAGCGACCAAGGCACCATTTCGTTCTGTCATATTCATGGCAGATATGCCTTTACCGCCGCGTCCTGAAACGCGATATTCATAAAGAGAGCTGCGCTTTCCGTAACCATTTTCAGATAAGGTAAGTAAAAATTCCTCATTGGCACTCATTTCAGCATAGCGTTCAGGCGAAAGTTGGGTTTCTCCACCCTCTTCCGTTATTGCCGGTTCTGAATCGCCATTAATAAGGCGGCGCTGTTTTAAATATGTATTGCGCTCTTCTGGTGTTGCATCAAAATGGCGTACAATCGACATGGAAATGACTTCATCACCATCCGCCAGATTAATGCCACGAACACCCACAGAATCGCGGCTCTGGAAAACACGTACATCTCCGACTGCAAAGCGGATGCATTGCCCTTTGGCCGTGGTTAGAAGAACGTTATCATTCTCAAAACATGGCTCAACATTTAAAATATCCATGCCTTCATCAAGTTTCATGGCAATTTTGCCATTTCGGTTTACTTGAACGAAATCAGAAAGTTTATTGCGGCGAACAGAACCTTTATTGGTTGCAAACATTGCATAAAGGTTGCCCCAACTTTCTTCATCCTCTGGCAAAGGCATAATCGTTGTAATACGTTCATCAGACTTTAATGGCAAAAGGTTGACAAGAGCCTTACCACGCCCATTGGCAGAAGCCAGAGGCAAACGCCACACTTTCATTTTATGAACAATACCCCGTGAGGTAAAAAATAAAATTGGCGTATGGGTATTTTCAACAAAGAGCTTGGTAACAAAGTCTTCATCCTTGGTCGCCATGCCAGAACGCCCTTTACCGCCGCGCCTTTGGGCGCGATATGTATCAAGCGCTACGCGTTTAATATAGCCCCCATGAGTTACGGTAATAACCATATCTTCGCGCTGGATAAGATCTTCGTCATCCAGGTCTGCCCCACCTTCTAAAATTTCTGTACGGCGTGATGTGGCGAATTCCTCTGAGATATCAGTTAATTCATCTTTGATAATCGTCATCACACGATTGCGAGAAGACAAGATATCTAAATAGTCTTTAATCTTTTCACCAAGTTTACCAAGTTCCTCATCAATTTCATCACGGCCCAGAGCTGTTAAACGTTGCAGGCGTAAATCTAATATGGCGCGGGCTTGCTCCTCTGAAAGGCGGTAAGTTCCATCCCCTTCCAGCTCATGGCGCGGATCATCAATCAGCGCCACCAGCGGCGCAACATCTTTTGCCGGCCAAAGGCGATCCATTAATTGGGCGCGCGCGGTTGCAGGGTCTGGTGCCTGCCTGATAAGCTGAATAACTTCATCAATATTGGCAACTGCAATAGCAAGACCAACCAAAACATGCGCCCGTTCACGCGCTTTATTAAGTAGAAACTTCGTGCGGCGCGTAACTACTTCCTCGCGGAAGGCGATAAAAGCACGAATGAGATCAAGTAAATTTAACTGTTCGGGTTTACCGCCATTAAGCGCGACAATGTTGCAACCAAAAGATGTTTGAAGCGGTGAAAAGCGGTAAAGCTGATTTAGAACCACATCGGCTACGGCATCTCTTTTCAGCTCAATAACGACACGCATGCCATTACGGTCGCTTTCATCACGTATGTCGGAAATACCCTCAATGCGCTTATCACGCACAAGTTCGGCAATTTTTTCAATCATACTGGCTTTGTTAACCTGATAAGGTATTTCAGAGACAATCAAAGCTTCACGGTCCTTGCGAATTTCTTCCACCTCAACAAGACCGCGCATAACGACAGAACCACGCCCATTCTCATAAGCAGAACGAATGCCAGACCTCCCTAAAATTTGGCCACCAGTTGGAAAATCCGGCCCCGGTACATATTGCATCAACCCCATGGCATCAAGAGTGGGATCATCGATATAAGCTTTACAGGCGTTAATAACCTCCCCCAGATTATGGGGTGGAATATTAGTGGCCATGCCCACAGCAATGCCACCAGAACCGTTCACCAGAAGATTGGGGAATTTTGCCGGCAGAACGGTGGGTTCCACTTCTGAATTATCGTAGTTTTCCTGAAAATCGACAGTATCTTTATCAATGTCGCTTAAAAGTTCATGCGCGACTTTTTCCAACCTGATTTCTGTATAGCGCATTGCAGCTGGAGGGTCACCATCAACCGAGCCAAAATTGCCCTGACCATCAGCCAAAGGCAAGCGCAATGAAAAAGGCTGCGCCATACGTACAAGCGCGTCATAAATAGCGCTATCACCATGCGGGTGATATTTACCAATAACATCCCCAACAACACGTGCAGATTTACGATAAGGCTTATTCCAGTCATATCCATTTTCATGCATTGAATAGAGAATACGACGATGAACAGGTTTTAGCCCGTCCCGCACATCTGGCAGCGCACGACTGACGATCACGCTCATCGCATAATCGAGATAAGAGCGCTTCATCTCATCAATGATGGAAATTGGTACTATATCAGATGGATCATCTGATGGCGGTAAAACTGGTAGATCAGACAAGGAAAATCCCACTCATTATTATTTTATATAATTTATAAACGATTCAGATTTCAAACGCTAATTTATGGTCCTTTTATGGGCCATTTTTATCCTTTTAAAATCAATAACTTAAAAATTCTCCCCAATTACATTTTATAGACATGTATAATTAAAGGCCATAATCATAATAGTTATTAAGCCGCCACTAACAGCAAGGTAATCTATACTGGCTTCTTTAAACATGTTTGATTTATAATGGGCTGGGAATTTTATATTAATAATTGTCATGCTTTGAACTTGAGCTATTCAACCCAAAGCATGCTAATTGAGTATGGCTTACTTTGAAATAAGGGGTAGATTATTGACTTTTTTAGTTGTCGTTACCTTTATTTCCACTCTTCTGTTTAAAGCTCGGCCTTCAGGGTTATCTCTGCCTGAAACTGTGTTTTTAGCAACAGGCTTGCTTTCACCAAAACCTTTAGAGGTTATTTGCCTGCTATCAATGCCCTTTTCACTTAGCCATTTTTCAACGCTTTTGGCACGACGTACCGATAACTTCTGATTATAGCTATCCGAGCCTTTGGAATCGGTATGCCCTTCGACAAGCACCTTTGTGCCACCATAATCCTTATAAAGGGCCCAAATATGTTGTAAGGCTTTTTCAGCTTCTGGTTTTAAGTCATGTTTGTCAAAATCAAACAGATAATCCCCTGACAGATCAACATTAAAACCAAAACCCGATGCAATTGATGAAATAGCGGTTGCTCCTTCAAAAATTTTAGCTCCACCTTTAAGTGCTTTATCACCTGCTTTCAAAGCTAAAGGCGCGCCTCTTATCAACAACGCCTGACGTTTGATTTTATAGGATTTTAAAGTAAGTGGCGTTTTTCCCCATATCGGGTCATCATGTGCCAGAGAGGCATCTTGTGCTAGGCATGATGACG